>NZ_CAHJXS010000007.1:0-147501 GCF_903645345.1 Corynebacterium sp. Marseille-Q2823
CGTGAGAATTGGGGTGGTGCGGGTGAGGGGGGCACGTAGTATGTGGGATGTGCGGATCATCCCGGTTTGGTGTGCGGGAGAACGGTTTAATAACAGAAAAAGCACCCGGTGAAGGGTGCTTTTTCTGTTTCTGGGGAGTTTCGCGAATCTGGACTAACCAGTTCCGCGAATCCCTCTTGGAAGTTGGTAGCGGGGGCCGGATTCGAACCGACGACCTCTGGGTTATCGGATTACATTCGAGCCTAACAGGCGTTATTCGATTCTGACCATGCTGTTTAGAGGCATTTTCGATCATTTAGAACCATTTAGAATCTTCCAGAATCATCCCTCTAGTGCACCATCTAGTGCACCATCTTCAAGTGCCGACTGCATGGCCGACACATCAGTGAGGTCGGTGTGATTTCGCGCGTTCATCGCTTCAGTGTGTCCAAAGGAGGCGCTACGGATCTCAGCGGGAACGCCGCGAGCGATCGCGCGGTTAATCAGCACGGTACGCCAGGCGTGAGACCTCATCGAGGAGATAGCCTGGTCTTCGAGTTGAACACCGATATCTTTATAGAGCGCCGCGCACGCTTTGACTGCATTATCTGTCCGCCAATGCGAGTGTGTATCCCCCTGTGCGGGAATAAGCGGATCGCTGGGGTCAATTGTCTTGATTCGTTCTAACCAGAACCACTTACACCGTGAGTCGAGCATCGGTACGGTTCGACCCCGGTGAGTCTTGGAGTGTTCTGCCCGCACTGTTACTGCCAGTGAGTCTTGCGTATTCGTCACGTCCTCACGAGTGAGCGCAAGCGCTTGGACCTGACCCGTTAGGTCCAACTTCCGGCAGAACTTGCCAAAGTCAACACCACGGTCCACAACGAGAACAAAGCCGAACAATAAACAGGACGACCAGCCCTCTACGACAACGCTATCCCAACCGACTACAACCACAACCTAGGCGTACAAAAAGATGGATAGGAGCCTAACCCCCAACACGGGACAAAACCCGGACAAACCTTTTGTCGCTCTCCCGATTGGGTCGAATGACATTCACTCAGGAAAGTGCCACCCGAGCCCGGACAGAACCGCTAAGTTCCTCAGGGGAGCAAATCTCTATTCCAGGCGCCTGCATCGCCTTATGTGTTCCCAAAAAGTGCTTGCTCACATCCGATTTGTCAAGGTTCTCAAGAACCCTGAAAAACCTTTCAGCCTCCTTGGTATTTGGTGGTCCATAGGAATTGAGAGCTGCAAAAACAATGCTCCCACCGGAGGATACAGCAGAGAGTGCCTGACTAGTCAGATGCTGAAGTTTTTCAAAGTATTCATCGATATAAATCTTTCGCGCTACCGATTCTGGTTCATCGCTGACGTCGAAAAACACGATAAACCCTCTTAGAGGGGATAATTCAGGTAAATCTTCACCCTCTTGCACGACTGTAATATCCCTTGGGAAATCGTACTGAATTTCATCATCTTTAACTATTACAGAAAAGCTTGCAGCCAGTTGTTCCGCTACGTCCCAAGATTGCTCGGAGCTAACCCCGTATATAAGCATGTTACCCATTTCTACCACCCTTAATGGCTTCCTTGCAGGCTATATAACCAATAAGAATACCTACACATATCAAGAAAATTCCGGCAATCTGGCCGGCAAGAACAGTTGTCCAGGGAAGAGATTTCAACCCAGGTATATATCCAACTACGAAAGGTTCAGCTAAGAAACACAATGCGAGAATTAAGCTAAGCAAAGGGATTCTGTTCGATAAAGAGCCTAATAAGCCAAATATCATTCCTGCAGGCAATGCAGCGAGGAACCAAATCTGGTTATCAGAAAAAATACTAGATGAAAAAAATCCGAGAAGCGCGCCCGTCGCATAGTGGACTGCCAACATAAAAAGGAGTGTAAGTACTCCGACAAACGATGAGAGTAGTGTTCTGCCCGATATGGATTTTCCTGCCAGAAATGCGCAGCTTATCCATAAAGACGCCGACCCCATGATTTGCCCCACTAGATTGCGTGAGAAAAGTAGCCCGTTCGCCTGCCCTTCGAGCATAGCTGTTGATGTTGCATGGGAAAATGCATAACCCACGGCGATGGCTAGGCAGGCTGTCGGGAGAATGAATTTGTTCATGAGGCCTAACGAAAGGACCTATTGGGTGGACCAGTACGCGTTGCAGATTCCCGCGGAGCTCCCGCCTGTCACACTAGCGGAAGCCCAGCTCCCGGGCTTAGCGGTCCTGGAGCTAGTTTTGGTACCCATAGTGGCCGTGGCGGTGTGGGTCTTTGTCCTGTGTATGTATTTAGACGTGCAAATCTTGGAACCGTCAGATGTGTAGCGGCTCCCATAGGTCCAGGTGCCACCGCCGACATTCTCCGTGGCCCGGGGTTTTATGATTGTGGTGTCCACATCAAAAGTCACAACCCCCGAAGTGGGGTTCCCCTCTTCATCCCATGTTAAAATTCGTTCGAAACTATAAGGGATGGATGGTTCGGACTGATTTTCTTGAGCAATAGCTTGGGGAGTTGCAAGGACTAGTCCAGCAACCACGATGGATGCAAGCACTCCCTTGAGCGTGCGTTTCATGCGAGTCTCCTTGTATTTGAGCGGAACTGGGGGCAAGGCCTAGTAGGCCATTCGAACAGCTGTCAATCAAGTAACTGAGTGACACTTTAAATCTATCATCAAATGGCTTGAGCTGCGATGGGCGGCGAGGACAGCAAAACGAGAAGACCCAACAGCCGAAGAGACTGGTGGGTCTCGGAAGTTGGTAGCGGGGGCCGGATTCGAACCGACGACCTCTGGGTTATGAGCCCAGCGAGCTACCGAGCTGCTCCACCCCGCGTCGAGATGTACTTCCAAACATCAAGCGCTCTGCACACTGTCCCGTGTGCTGGCGACGGATGTAACTATACAGACACCATGGCGCCCACCCAAATCCCCTGGGCAGGCGCCATTTCACGGTCGGGCGCCGGGCTTTTGCACCGGCGCCAGTCCGGAATTACTGAGACTGCAGGGAGCGGTAGTCCTCCACTGCCTTATCCAGCTCGTCCAAGGCCTTGCCGTACTCCTCGAAGGATCCGTTCTTGGCCTTGTCCACGCCATCGAGAGCCTTGTTGATGGCGTCGATAGCCTCGCCTTCACTAGATGCCTTCGGTGCGGATGCCGGTGCGGCAGCCTCGGACTCCTTAGAGTCCTTTGCGTCCTTCTTGTCTCCATCGGCAGGTTGCCCATCCTTCTCCGTCTCATTGCCGGAGTCACCCTCAATCTCGGTGATGTCCTGGGCGGCCTTCGGGTCGATGCCCACCTGCTCCAGGGCCTCACCAATCGTCGGCGCATAGCCCACGCGGCCCTTGTAGGAAACGAGCACGCGAAGCAGCTTCGGGAACGCAGACTCCTGGCCCTTACGCTGCGAGTAAATCGGCTCCAAGTAGAGGATCTCTCCCCCACCCACCGGCAGGGCCAACAGGTTACCGTTCTTCAGATCATTCGAGCCTTCCCACAGGGTACGGTCACGCGCCACCTGGTCGGAAGACATCATGGCATCCTGGGCCTGCTTCGGGCCCTGGGTCTGGGTGTTCGTCGGCAGCACGCGCACGGTGATGTCACCGTAGGTGTCCGGGTCCGAGGACACCGCCATGTGTGCGGAGAGGAACTGGCGGTTCAGACCGCGGTAGGAGGTGATGAGCTGGAAGCTCGGCTTGTTAGTCTCCGGGTCGGAAGCCAGCACATAGTACGGCGGCTGGTTCAGGCCCTGAGCCTCGCCTGCGGTCGGGTCTTCCGGCACGGACCAGAAGGCGTCGTTGTTGAAGAAGACGCCCGGGTCATCCACGTGGTACTTGGCCAGCAGGTTGCGCTGCACCTTGAACATGTCCTCCGGGTAACGCATGTGCTGACGCAGCTCGTCGGAGATCTCCGACTCGGGCTTGACGACGCCCGGGAAGACACCCTCCCATGCCTTGAGCACGGGGTCTTCGGTGTCGAACTCGTAGAGATCGACGGTGCCATCGTAGGCGTCGACAGTCGCCTTGACCGAGTTACGGATGTAGCCCACCCGATCGTTGACCAAACGCTGCGTCGTACCCGTCGGGTTCTGTGCATCCTGGGTGGTCTCTGTCAGGGAGGTGCGCTGCGTGTACGGCAAGGAATCCAGGGTGGTGTAGCCGTCAACGATCCACTTGATGCGGCCGTCAATGACCGCCGGGTAGGTGGAGGAATCCGTAGTCAGCCACGGGGCGACCTTCTCTACGCGCTCGCGCGGATCGCGGTCATAGAGCAGCTTGGATTCCGAGCCCACGCGGTCCGAGAGCAGGAAGTTCAGTTCCTGGTACTTGAGGGCAAAAGCAGTGCGGTCGACAATGTTGCCGATGTCCACGCCACCCTTGCCGTCGTAGGTGTAGGTGGCGGTATCGGTGTCGTACTCCACGGCGGCGTCGCCCGTCTGGCCCACGATGGCGTAGTCCATGCCGTCTTGGGCGCTGGCGATCACCGGGCCGTAGTAAATGCGCGGCTGGTCCACCTTGATGCCGAGCGACTCCTCAGCGCTCTGGGTCTCGCCCTCACCTTCAGCGTCCTCGCCTGCCTGGGTCTGCAGGTCGGCCACAGTAAAGATGGGGAAACCACCACGGGCGGAACCGGCGTCACGAGCCACCTCATCGACCGTGTTGGCCTGCGCCGCGATGAAACCGTTGCCGTGGGTGTACACGGTGTGGCGGTTAATCCAGTTCTGCTGGTTTTTCTGCAGCTCATTCGGATCCAGCTCACGGGCCGCAACCACGAAGTCACGCAGCTCGCCGTCGATTTCATAGCGGTCCATCGCCAGCGTCTCTGGGAAACCGTAGAAGTTCTTCAGCTGCTGCATCTGAGTAAACGTCGGCGCCAAAATATCCGGGTCCAGCAGGCGCAGGTTGGAAATGGTGGAGTCATCGGAAGCAACCTTGTCATCGGCGACGTCCTCCGCGCCCCAGTTCTCCTCGTAGGTCACCTTGTCATCGGTAAGGCCGTAGGCAAAGCGGGTGGACTCGATGTTGCGGGAGATGGACTCCGCCTCTTTGGCCTGACGGTTCGGGTTGACGGAGAAGCGCTCCATAATGAGCGGCCAGCCCTGGCCGATGACCAACGAGGACAGAACCATGAGCACCACGGCCAGGCCAGGGATACGCAGGTCCTTGATGACCACTGCAGAGAAGATTGCCACGGCCACGAAGACGCCAATGATCATGAGGATGATCTTGGCCGGCAGGTAGGCGTTGATGTCGGTGTAGGAACCACCCGTAAACAGCGAGTGCTCGGTGTAGAGCAGCTGGTAGCGGCCCAACCAGTACCCAGCCACCTGCAGCAACATCCACAGGCCGGCGGTCACGGCCAGCTGGGTGCGTGCGGCTTTCGAGAGCGAACCACGCACGCCAGCGGCGCGGTTACCCAGGCGAATACCGCCGAGAATGTAGTGCCCCACCAACGCAATGAGGAAGCACACTGCCAGCAGCATGGAGAAGGCGCTGACCAACATCGTCCACACCGGCAGGCTGAAGGCGTAGAAGCCGAGGTCGTGGTTGAACTGCGGATCCTTTACCCCAAAATCGTGAGAGTTGAGGAAGAGCATGACGGTCCGCCAGTTTGCTTGCCCCAACAGGCCTGAGACGACACCGACGAGTACCGGGATAACCTTCAAGAACACGTTCATCGTGCTCTCAATGGATTTGCGGTACTGGTAGACCGGGGAATTGAAATCCGCCATGTCCATCGAGTCCCCGCGCCCCCGCCAGACCACGAGGCCTGCCACGTAGGTGATGGCTGCCGCTACGAGGCCGAAGAGGAAGAAAAGCACGATGCGCGTCACCAGGGTCTTGGTGAAGACCCCGCGGTACTCAATCGCGCCGAACCACTTCCAATCTGTATAAAAGCCCACGAGCATGGGGCCAATGAACAAGAGGACCGCGATGATGGCGACAACCCACGAGAGAAATTTGGGTGGACGTTTCATCGGGGCGGTGGGTCGGTTGAGTCCGGAAGCCAACTCCAGCTCCAATCAAGTGTCGTGCGAATATAGAGGTATCAAGCTTCTAGTCTAGAGAAGCACTATGACCGTCAACGAACAAGGACGCTTATGAGTTCCCAACCTTCCTCCCAGCCCGCTGTACACCGCGCGCTCAACAAGGCCATGCGCGAAGCCGTGGACTTCATCCACGCCGAGGGCTGGGATGCGCCTCCTACCCTTTTTGCTCTCGTCCCCACTGAGCTGGTGGCCGCACAGCTCGGTGACGTCGACGACTCCTCTCCCCTCACGCTCGTGGTGCAAGAGTTGCCGGAAGGCATCGAGCCGGGTTCCGAGCACCTCGCGGACTACGTCTCCCGCCTGGCCTGGCCACAGGAGATCGCCGGGGTCATCCTGGCACAGGAGATCACGTTTAAGGACACCTCAGACGCCGCGCTTGCCGACGCCCGCCCCGCCCGCCTCTTCTCCGGGGTATTGCGCGCTACAGCTATGGACGGTGGCTCCGCGGACGGCACCACGGAGTTCGAGGAGAACGGCGCCGAGCTCACCCTGCTGCAACTGCGTCCAACCGAGGAGGAACTCGCGGAAGCCGGCCCCTTCGCGGAAGATGATATTCAGCTGCGCGGCGGTCCGAATGTGGCACCGGGGGTCATCGCTGCCTTGCGCTACGGGTTGGAGCAGGATCCGGAGGAAATACTCTAATCGACTAAACTCAGAATGCAGTGGCCATTAGCGCTCAGCTCTCGGGGCTGGGCACGCAATTGATAGAGGAGTCTCTCGTGCGCTTGACATCCCGCTTCACCGCCGCAGCTTCGGCCGTGCTTGCCACCGGCTGCCTGCTCACCGCATGTGGGAAGGACGATGTGCCCGCCCCTGAGCCGGCACCTGCGAGCGAAGCAACCACCGCTGCGGAGAAGACCAGCGCGCCGGCCCCGGCCACCTCCGCCGAGGAATCCGAGACGACTACTCCCGCCACGTCCGAGTCTGCTGACAGCTCGGAGACGGAGGATGAATCCTCTGCAGCCGGAAGCTCCGCTGCTCGGAAGGACAAAGACGCAAGCGAGTCCGCTGAGCCCAGCGGCAAGTTCACCGACTCTGTGGAGCAGGCTTATGAGATCTTCGGTGGCCTCGTGCCGGAAGAGATCTTCGCGCAATTCGACCGCTGCGATCCCAATGGTGTGACGGATTCTTTCAACTGCTCCGGATCGGAGGTGGGCCAGTTCCAGTTCTTCAAGTCGAAGACCAAGGCTTCCCAGACCACCCAGGTGCTCACCGAGCTGCGCAGCTCCCGCGTCCTCGAGGACAGCGGTAGCCGCGTCGTGGGCTGGTCCATGCTGGGCAACACGGCCATCCTCACCGTGGTTGATAACGATGAGGGCCTTATCATGCAGCAGATGATCTCCACGGACCAGGACGATCCGGAAGAGCGCCTTAAGGAGCTGGGCCTGGTCTAGGGCCGCAACTGCCTTAAGGTCTAGCCTTCGCAGGTCTCGACGGGGCTTCCCTCGGCAAAGTTGTGCATGGCCTCGATGGCGTCGTCCAGCGTGTGGACTTTGGCCACCACCATGTCCCCGGTATCGCGGCTAACCGCCTCCGCGCAATTATCGGCTGGGGCGAGGAAAAGCTCGGCGCCTGCCTCCTGCGCTGCGCTTACCTTGTGCACAATGCCACCGATGGGGCCGACCTCGCCGTCCTCACCGATGGTGCCGGTGCCGGCAACGAAGCGCCCGCCGGTGAGGTCCTCACTGGAAAGCTTGTCAATCACCGCCAGGGTAAACATCATGCCGGCCGAGGGCCCGCCAATGTCCTGCAGGTTGTAGTCCACCGTGATGTCCTCGGTGGGCACCGAGGTCATAAGGATGCCTAGCAGGGCCACGTCCCCCTGCTCTGGGTGGGAGCCGAGGGTGACCCCGACAGTCTTTTCCTCGCCCTTGCGAACGATGCCTAGCTCCACCTCATCGCCAGGCTGAAGAGCACGAATCCTCTCTTGCACTTGGCCAGGCTCCGTGACCTTGTCACCGTTGACGGTGGTGATGATGTCGGCGTCGTCAAGCGCGCCTGCTGCGGGGCCGTCGTCGAGGACTTGTGCGACCTCAATCCGCACGGGCTTGTCCAGATAGTCCATGGCGGCGACCGTGGCCGCTGACTCGGACTGGGTAAAGGCCTGCTGATTGGCCTCTTGGACCTCCTTATCTGTCTTGCCCTGCGGGATAACATTCTCGATGGGGACGATGGTGTCATCCGTCAACAGCCACCGGCCCAGGGCCTGGGCTAGCGTCATGTTGGTGCGCACAGAGACCGTGGTCATGTTGAGATGCCCCTTCGGCTGGAACGTCTCTGGGGCTTCGACGTTGACCACCGGCTCACCTTCCACCTCGCCCAAAGTGTCCACGGTGGGCCCTGGTCCTTCGGCGGCGTAGGGAACGGACAAGGTGATATCGGTGCCGGGAATGTGGTCGATGCTGAGCAGGGCTCCCGTCAACACCACCGGAATGGCTCCCCACGTGAGGGTGGACAGGCGGCGGGCTCGGGGGTTCTGCGGGGTTTTCACGGAGGATCAGCCTACAGCCTTAGGCTGCCTGTTCGCTCTCAGCGTTGCCGTGGTCCTAGAATCCGCGCTAGGAAACCTAGTAGATTAGGGCCCATGAGCAACGGATTCGGTTTTTCCTTCCCCAATAACGACGATGACGATGATAACGATCGTCGCGACCAGAACCCGTTCGGCGCCTTCGGCTTCAGCGCGGGCAACGGTGGCCTAGGAGACCTGTTGAATCAGTTCGGCCAGATGCTGTCCGGCATGGGTTCCTCCATGAACTCCCCGGAGGGTGCTGGCCCGGTCAACTATGACTTGGCCAAGCGCATCGCGCACCAGCAGATCTCCCGCGATAAAGAGGTCAGCGAGCAAGACCGCACCGCTGTGCAAGAAGCCGTGCGGCTGGCAGAACTGTGGCTGGATGATGCCACGATTCTGCCCACCGCGTCCGGCACCGTGACCGCGTGGAATTCCGCGCAGTGGCTGGATGAGACGCTGCCGATGTGGCAGCGCATGGTCACTCCGGTAGCCGAACACATGAATTCCGCGCAGTTGGAATCCCTACCGGAGGAGGCCCGCGAGATGATGGGCCCGATGACCTCGATGATGAACTCGATGTCTGGCATGAACTTCGGGATGAAGCTCGGCCACGCCCTCGGTGACCTAGCTGCGCAGGCGCTGACCGGTTCCGACTTCGGCTTGCCTGTCTCCCCCGCAGGCACCACCGCACTCTTGCCGCACAATATCCAGGCCATCGCGCGCGATCTCAACGTTCCGGGCCAGGAAGTACTCGTCTACATCGGCGCCCGTGAAGCCGCCCGCCAGCGCCTGTTCAAGCATGTGCCGTGGTTGGTCGAGCGCCTCGTCTCCTCCGTCGAGGAATACGCCATGGGCTTGGTCATCGATACCTCCCATATCGAGGAAGCCACACGCGAGCTCAACCTGGAACCCGGTGACCCGCAGGCCATCCAGGACGCGATGAACAAGCTACAGGGCATGGACCTGTCCCCGCGGATCACCTCGCGCAACGCGGGAGCCGCTTCCCGCCTGGAGACCCTCCTAGCGCTCGTCGAGGGCTGGGTTGAGCACGTGGTGACCGAGGCCCTGGGAGAGCGCATCCCGTCCACAAAGGCAATGACTGAGGCATGGACGCACCGCCGCTCCACTGGCGGCTCCGCGGAGAAGGCCTTCTCCCAGGTCGTCGGCATCGAACTCAACGCCCCGAAGGTGGAGGCCGCCGCTGAGCTGTGGCGCCGCGCCACCATCGCGGTGGGCGCCGATAAGCGCGATTCCGCCTGGGACCATCCGGATCTTCTGCCCACGGCCGAGCACTTGGAGAACCCGGCGTCCTTCATCGACGGGTTGCTCGATGACAATCCCGATGAGGGCTTTGAGGCAGAATTCTCCAAGCTGGAGGAGATGCTCCGCCAGCAGGATGCCGGGGACGATGCCAGCGATAGCGCTGGTGAGGGCGCAGACGCCGACGGCGACGAGGACAAAAAGGACGGGCCGGAGGAAGAGAACTAGCGGAAACGCTGGTAGGCCTCGAGGTACCCCTTCGCGCGTTCTGCTTTGGGGGCGCGGTCGGCCCACTCCCAAAAGTCCGGGCCATGGCCCGGAATGAAGGTATGTGTCAGCTCGTGGATGATGACCGCATCGAGCACATAGTCGGGGACGTCCTGCAGCCGGTCAGAAATCCGAATATCTCCCGTTGAGGTAGTGCAACTACCCCAGCGGGATTTTTGGTTGCTGACCCACCGAATGGATCCCACCGTGGCGCGGTCGTCCAAATAGCGAGTGTTCAACGTGCGTGCGCGGGCGGTGAGAGAGGCATCGGAACGCTGCGACGAGGTGTGCTTCTTGCGCACCTTCGCCACGATCTCATCCACTGCTTTCTGTTCTTCTGCTGCCGACATCCAGGCAGGAATGCGCACCTCGAGAACGCCATCAACAACGCGGGCTTGGACGGTGCGACGGCGCCGGGCGGAGCGAATGACACGGACCTCGGGGTTGTTCGACATGACAGGGCATTCTACCTGTGGTGCAATGATGGCTAAGCACAGCTGGGGTGGGTCATCAACGGGGAGGAAACCATGTCTGCACAGACGTATATGCTGGCGCCGGAAACCACAATCCTGGAGCGCGAGCCCGGGATGCTCCAGTGTGGGATGGATGCCACGCGCGTCGGCGTGTTCGAGGCCCACCCACAACTGGCACGCCTGCTCAATCGGTTGCGCACCCCGCTGACCCGGCAGACCATTGAAAAATCCATCGAAAATACCGGCACCAGCCCGTCTGCTGCCCGCAGCCTGGTTGATGATCTGATCAGTTACCGCGTTCTGTGGCCAGCGCCCCAGCCGCAGCGCGTGGCCGTGCTGGGTACGTCGGCCCTCGCTAACGAGCTACGCGACGTCCTCCTGAACGATTCCTTCCAGCCCCGCTCCCCTCTCCACAGCGAAACACCCTCCGAGTACATCGCGAACGTGGCCGGGCACCTGCCGATTGTCGCCGTCGACATGCTGGACGGCGCGACGGAATGGGCACAAGCCCTGCACAAACCCTCGGCGACGTGGCTACCGGTATCGATGCTGGATGCCCGCGGCATCATCGGTCCGGTCCGCGTAGCCGGCGCGGGGCCTTGCCCACTGTGCGCGCATCTGCACCGCATCGATGCGGACGAGCAGTGGCACGAGGTGGCGCGCCGCGCCGCCGCGGTAGAACCGCCGGGGGATCCGATCGTGCGCACCGCAATAGTGATGCATGCTGTGGTCACCATCCGCCGCCTTTTGGGAAGGCCCGCCCCGCCCGGGGCTCCCGGCGGCAAGCCGTTAGCCGGGGAGCTTAAGGAGATAGACCCCTACGGGATCGAGCAACACCGGCTGTTGATGGAGCACCCACGCTGTACGTTCTGCGCCGGTGCCTAACCCCGGGTAGAGGCGATGATCTGCAACACCTCCGCGCCGTAGCGCTCCAGCTTGGAGGGGCCTACCCCGGAGATGTCGAGCAACTCGGCCTCGCTGGCGGGAAGCGCCTCCGAGATGGCTTGCAGGGTGGCATCGGAAAACACGACGTAGGCAGGAACCTGGGAGTCCTTAGCAACGGACGCGCGCCAGGCGCGCAGCGCGTTGAAGACATCCTCATCGCCCTCATATTCGCACCACTCGTGGCGCCCCAGAACCTTTTCGGCGGGACTGCTGAGCTGGCCCGAGCACACGCGGCAGCGGCGCGGGCGATAGCGACGGTTCGATGACTGGCTCTCCTCGATTCCCGGCACCACGCCGTCAAGGAAGCGAGTTCGCTCACGCGAAGCCCGCGAACCGGTGGTCTTGGCTAACGCCCACGACAAAGCCAGGTGCTCGCGCGCACGGGTAATGCCGACATAGAACAGCCGGCGCTCCTCCTCCACGTGCTCATCGCCGGCCTTGATGGCGTGGTTAATGGGCAAGAGTTTTTCGGTGAGGCCAACGAGGAAGACCGCATCCCACTCCAAGCCCTTGGCAGCGTGGATGGTCGCTAGGGTCACGCCCTCCATCGTGGGGTTGTGCTTGTTTTCGGATCGGCGGTGCAGCTCCCCCAGCACGCCAGGCAGGTCGATCCCTTCGTGGTCCTCCACGATCTGCGCGATGAGATCCACCAATGCCGTGAGCGACTGCCAGCGCTCACGCGCCTGCGCGCCCTGCGGCTCCGTGGCGGACAGCCCCAGCTCCACGAAGGCCGCACGTGCCACGGCCACAGGATCATTCGGCAGATCATCACGGCGCGTGGCAGCGATGAGCACGCGGATGGCCTCCAAGATCTCTGGGCGGCGGAAGAATCCCTCGCCGCCGCGGACTTGGTAGACCACTCCGGCGTCGGCAAGCGCCTGCTCAAACTGCTCTGATTGCGCGTTGATGCGGTAGAGAATTGCGATTTCGGAAGCCTTCACGCCCTGGTTGAGCAAAGTCAGAACCTGGCCCGCGACCTCCTTGGCTTCGATCTCCTCAGACTCATAGGCCTTAAAAGTGGGCTCGGGGCCAGGCTCGCGCATACCTTGCAGCTCCAGGCGGGTTCCCGCCGCGCGGCCCGTGGCCTTCGAGATGACCTCGTTGGCCAAATCCGTCACCTGCGGAGTGGAGCGGTAATCTCGCTGCAGCTTTACCACCGTGGCCTGCGGATACGTGCGGGAAAAATTCAGCAGGTACTCCGGGGAAGCTCCGTTGAAGGAATAAATGGTCTGGTTAGCATCGCCCACGACCGTCAGGTCATCGCGCTCCCCCAGCCAGGCCTCCAGCACGCGCTGTTGCAGCGGCGTCACGTCTTGGTACTCATCGACGACAAAGGTGCGGTACTGCTCACGGAAGACCTCCGCCACCGCAGGTACGTTCTCGATGGCGCCCGCGATGTGCATGAGCAAATCATCGAAATCAAGGTACATGAGATCCGGGGTGGCCTTCATATCCTCGTAGCGGCGGAAGACCTCCGCCACCTTGGCCGGATCCCCCGGTGCTTCACGGTCCGTGGACTCGATGACGCCGGGATAGCCCTCGGGGCTGATCAACGAAGACTTCGCCCATTCGATTTCCCCCAGGAAGTCACGGATGGTGTCCTTGTTATTGTCCAGACCGAGCGAACGCGCCGCACGTGCAACCAGACTGAACTTATTATCGATGAGCTGCCACGGCAGATCCCCGGCGACCTGCGGCCAGAAGTACTTCAGTTGGCGGCGCGCCGCGGCGTGGAAGGTTTGAGCCTGTACTCCCCCGACACCCATCTGGTTGAGACGCTCGCGCATTTCACTCGCGGCACGAGAGGTAAAAGTGACAGCCAGAACACGCTGCGGGTTGACGAAGCCCTGATCCACCATGTGGGCGATGCGATAGGTGATCGTGCGAGTTTTGCCCGTTCCGGCACCGGCCAGGATGCAGACCGGGCCGCGCGGCGCCGTGGCGGCGGCCCGTTGGTCCTCATCGAGCAGGGACAGATCCGGTCTCATCACCGTGGAACCACTCCATAATCATCGTGTGTGCAATTGAGCCCTGGCGGGCAATGGTCAATGTTGGAAGCTCGGCGCGGGACACCCACTGCACCTCAGCGAGCTCTTCGTCAGTATCGCACACGGGTTGGACATCCTCCGTGACCGCGGAAAAGCCCACCATCAACGAACCGCTCGGCGGCCACGGCTGTGAACCCCAGTACTTGACTGACTCCACGCGGCGGCCGGTCTCTTCCAGTGCCTCCCGGATCATCGCTTCTTCGAGGGTCTCACCGGGATCCACATAGCCGGCAATCAAGGAGAAGAAGTTAGGACGGTGGCGGTTACGCGCCAACAGGATCTGGTCCGACTCTGCGTGACGGATAATGCCGATGACTGCGGGATCAAGGCGTGGGAAGACGAGGCGCTCGCCGTCGCGCCCCACCGCCCCGGGCGCGGGATAAGACAGCTCGCGGCCGCTGCGCGGATCAAAGCGCGCTTCCCGACGGTTACGGATCAGATGCAGGGCTTTGAGGATGTCGCGCTGACCGTTAAAGAAGGTGGCATCACGCAGCGCGCCGAGCCGCTCGGCGGCCTCGGTGCCCAGTAGGAAAGCATGGATGGCCCCGGCCGTGACCACGATGTCCCCCGCCGGCTCAGCCAGAAAGACCGGCTGGCCCTGTGGCGTAACCGGGACGCGGCCGGTCTCGGTGACAGGAAGGAACATTAGTTGCCTTCGTCCTCGTCTTCATCGGAATCTTCCGCGGCCTGCTGCATCTCGTGCTTGATATAGAGCAGGCGGTCACCGGGCTTGAGCGCGTACGCATCTGCCGTGTCGACGCGGTGCAGCTCGTTGTTGCGCAAGACGGCCAGGACAATGTCGGCCAGGTGGCGCGGGTTGGAGCCCACCTCGAATTCGCGCACCGCGCGCTCCGCCACGGAGAAACCCTCATTTGGTGAGAGGAGATCCTCCATCATCTCCACCACGGTTGGCGTTACGGTAGCAAGGCCCAGCAGGCGGCCGGCCGTCTCCGCCGAGGTCACCACCGAATCAGCGCCGGATTGGAGGAGAAGGTGGCGGTTTTCAGATTCACGCACAGACGCGACCACCTTGGCCTTAGGGTTAAGCTCGCGCACGGACAACGTACACAGCACCGCGGTATCGTCCGTGGACGGAGTCACCACCACGGAGGAGGCGTGCTGCGCACCGGCGATGCGCAGGACGTCCTGCTTGGTTCCGGAGCCATAGATGGTGACGAGGCCGTGGTGCTCGGCACTGGCTAGGGCCGCACGGTTATTGTCTACGACCACGATTTGGGAGGCTGGGACGTCGTCGGCGATCAGCGCGGCGACCGCACCGGCGCCCTTGGTGCCATAGCCGATGACGACGGTGTGGTTACGCAATTGCTTTCTCCAATTCTGGATTTCAAACGTGCGACGGGCTCGATCCGTCAGAACCGACAAGGTAGCACCGACCAACAAAACAAGGAAGAGCAGGCGGGCCGGGGTGACGATAATAAGGTTAATGAAACGCGCGGTGGGGGTCACGGGGACAATATCGCCGTAGCCCACAGTGGTCAACGACACCGCTGAGTAATAAGCGGCATCCAAGAAAGACAAATCCTCGCTATACCCGTCACCGTCGAAAAAGACGATGATGGTGACAAAGACCATCAGCCCCATGGCCCATATCACGCGGCGCGCCAGTTGCTTCCACGGGCTGGTGCTTTGCGTGCGCGGAATCGTGATGACATCGAGCAACGCGTGGTCAGGCTGCGAGGTCAGCTCAACCTGCGATAAAAAACGCGACGTAATGCGTTTTCTTAAGTGCTTGGGCACGAAGCGCCAACCTCCCTAGATGATGCGGATTTCCTCGTGAGACTACCTTAGACTCAACCCTGGTGGCGTGGAAACTGCAGAGCTTAAAAGCTCAGCCAGCCGTGCTCCAGTGGGCAAGTCATCCGGCTCCAAAAGGTAGTTCTCATGCACATAGAAGAACGCCGCGCGGACGGTCTCCACGCCGTGAATACGCCGCCATGCCTCCGCGTACACGGCGAGCTGAATCTGCGCCGAGTTCAGTGCAGCGCCCTGGGGGCGACGGCCAGTCTTCCAGTCCACGATGAGCCACGAGCCATCCGGCTGCTGGAAAACCGCGTCCATGCGGCCGCGGACTACCGAGTCCCCAATGGTGATCTCAAAAGGCGCTTCCACATAGGCAGGCGTGCGCTGCGCCCACTCCGAAGCTAGGAAAGACTCTTTGAGTGATTCCAGGTCGTGGTCCGGCTCATCGTGGGAGCCGGGCAGCTCGTCCTCCCCCAGCAAGGCAGGCGCCCCAAACCGATCCTCCAGCCAGGCGTGGAAGGCGGTGCCGCGCTTGGCATAGGAGTTGGGTTTGAAGGGAATGGGGCGGCGCTGGCGGCGGGCAAACTGAGTGGGATCCGCTGACATCGCCACCATGTCGGAGGCTGTCAACTCGCCAGGCAGCTCCACATCGACCACTGGGGCCTGGAGGGCTTTGTGTTCCTCGATGAGCGCGCTCGCCTCCTGCTCCCAGAGCCCGAAGATCTCACCATCGCGCAACGGCGGCAGGTTCTCCATTGCCGCGCGTACCGCGTCTGCGGCCTTGAGCGCTTCCGGTTGCGGGGTTAGTGCAGGGAAGGAGGCCTCCGTAACAGAGCGCTCTTCGTCTTCCACGGGGTTCTCGGGGACCTCCCAGTGGACGACGAGCTCTGGGTGCTTATCCGCCAGCAGTTGCAGGTAGGAATACGGGCCCTTCTTGCTCTTGCCCTTCGCCTTATTGGTTCCGGAGCCAGTCACCGTCAGGGTGGACTCGGTGCGGGTCATCGCCACGTAGAACAGGCGGGCTGCTTCCTCTGCTTGGAACTCGCGGTTTTGTTCCTTGAAAGCCTCACACGCCTTGTCGAAGTCGGAGCGTGTCACCGCGTCCTCGGGGACATCGATGACATCCTCATCACCCGGTGCTTTTTCGATCTTGGTCAGGAAAGTCTCCGCCTGCGCCTTATAGCTTGTGGAATCCGCGTGTGCCACGCAGACGTGTTCCCATTCCAAGCCCTTAGCCTTGTGCACCGTCATGATGTGGACGCGGTTGCGCACGAGCGGGACCTCTCCCAGCTCAAGGCCGTCTTCTTTCTCCTTAGCCAGCTCAAGATAGTCCAGGAGCCCGGCTAGGCCCTCCCCGTGGAAACCAGCGACGACGTCGGCGAAGGCGTCGAGGTGTGTTGCCCCGCCTGGCTTCCCGGAGGCCAAGACCTCGGTACGCAGACCAAAGAGCAGCTCAATATCGGCGACAATGTCGTTGAGCGACTTTCCCAGGGAATAGGTGCGGAGGTAGCGCAGTTTAGAGGAAACCTCTTCCATGCGCTCTAGACCTTCGGTACTGTAGCGCTCGCGTTCGCCGAGGTCTGCGAGGGCGTCGGCAAGCCCCAGCACCTGGTCAGGCCCCTCTGCGGTGATGTCCTCGATCTGGGTAGCCAGGTGTGCCAAGGGATCACCGCCCTCCCAGCGCGTGCGCCCCTCCGCGGCACCGGCAAGGTTGCGCTGGCGCGAATGCAGCGCCTGGATGTCGGCGATACCTAGGCCGCACATCGGCCCGGTCAGCACGCGCAGCGCCGCCGCGGTGTCCTGCGGACGCACCAGCAAGGTGGCCACCGCTACGAGATCTTGGATTTCCGGCTGCCAGAGCAGCCCACCGAGACCAAAGATTTCGTTGGGGACCCCGACCTTGTCCAGGGCCGATGCAATCAACGGCGACTGCTTATTGGTGCGCACGAGTACTGCGGCGCTGAAATCCTCACCCTCCGGCGTGGACTCATAGAGCTGACGCAGGTGCTCTGCGATGAAGTCTCGTTCCTCATCTTCGGAGGCGAAATAGCCCAGCTCCACCGTGCCTGCCGGCGCGGTGGGCTTCGGCGATAGCTCATCCACCGGCCGCTCACCCGGGCTTTCGGAGAAGAGCTTCGAGGCCACGTCATTGGCCATTCCCAGCACCGTCGAAGGGTTACGCCAGGAGGTGGTCAGCTGGTCTTTGGGTGCCGGGGTGCCGTCAGCCTGCGGGAAGTCCGTGACGAAGGCCTCGAGGTTTTCCGCCGTCGCCCCGCGCCAGCCATAGATGGACTGCATGGGGTCACCGACCGCGGTAACCGAGAGCCCCTCGCGCTTACCACCGAAGAGGGAACGCAGCAGGATGCGCTGCGCGTGGGAAGTGTCCTGGTACTCATCCAGCATGACCACGCGATACCGCGCGCTTTGTTGCTCGCCCAAGAGGGGGAAGTTCTTGGCCAGGGTGGCAGCGATGGACATCTGCTCGCCGAAGGTGATGACGCCCCGCTCCGCCTGTTCCTTCTTCAGTGCTTCCACCAAGGGCAGGTACTCCAGGCGCAGGCGTTGGGTATCCAGGTATCCCTGCAGCTTTTGGCTGTACTCACCGCTGGTCCTCTTGCTCTTCTCTAGGTCCTCAGCGGTCTTGCGGAAGATGTCCTCATGCTCATACAGATCGTGGGGATCCTTGAGCTCCCCGTCCATGGTCTCCGCCAGTTTGAGCAAGGTGGCGGTGACCGTGGCCACGGCATTATCAGTGCTCAGCGAGCCCGTGTAGTTGCTGACGACCTCGTGGGCGATGGCATAGCGCTCCGCCTCAGTGATAATGCGGGCATTCGGCTCCACCGGCATGAGCAAGCCATACTCGCGGACCAGATCACCCGCGTAGGAGTCATAGGTGGAGACGTTAGGCGCGATATTCTCCACTGCCTCTGCCGCTGGGCTGCCCGGAGCAAGGATTCCTGAGGAACGCAGGGTCAGCAACTGGCGGCGGATGCGCTGCTCCAGCTGCTGGGCTGCCTTGCGGGTAAAGGTCAGGCCCAGGACTTGCTCGGGCCGCACCAACCCGTTTGCGACCAGCGACACCACGCGCGAGGCCATCGTCTCCGTCTTACCAGCGCCCGCGCCGGCCACGACCAGTTTCGGCCCGAGTGGACCGTCGATGACTGCGGCTTGCTCTGCGGTGGGAGGAAAAGGCTTCCCCAGCGCGCTGGCCAGCTCCTCAGGACTGAAGTGTTGGGTGGGGTTCTTAGGCATCGGTTACCAGAGCTCCTTCATTCATCACAGGGCAAATAGGGCGGATCGGGCACCGATCACAATCGGCGTTTTCACGCGCGGTCAGCCCCGGTCCGCGCAGCTCGGCTACGAGTGCAGGTAGCGCCTGCGCAAATTCCTCGAGTTCCTCCGGGGGCTTGGTGGCTTGTTCCCGGGTGGACACGGAGGCAGCGCTGGATCGCGGGTACACCAGCACACCGCCGCCACGCGGCAGGCCGGCACCGGTCCGGATGGATACAGACTGAGGCTCGCCGTCAGAGTCTGCTGGTGCCGTGACGAGTTCACCGTGTGCCAGGGCCAGCTGGTACGTCATGAGCTGGGTATTATCCTGGGCGCTGGCCTTAGAGGGAACCGTTGTTCCGGTCTTGAGATCCACCACAACGTAGTCCTCACCGGCCTTCGCCAGCCGGTCGATGAACCCACGAATGGTGACATCGGGGCCGATGTCCACGGTGACGGGAACCTCAACGCCGACGGGTTCGAGTGACGTCGAGCTCGAGAGCACCCAGCTGTGGGTGCGGTCGATAAGGCGCTCAAAGTCCGCGTGCTCAGCCTCGCGGCGCCACGCGGGGCCATCAAGCAGCGCGGCGAAGGCATCAACCACGAGCTGCTTCGCGGGCTCAGCGGCAGCTCCCCGGCCCAGCGCCTCCAGGAAAGCATGCGCCAAGTTTCCCCGCAGAAGGTTGATATCCGCTGAGTCATCCTCGACGAGCTGCCCGAGCACCGCGTTGAGCGGACACGTGAGCAGGGCATCGACCCGGGACGGCGACACGGTATTGGAACCATGCAGAGGCAGCTCCGAGGCGACGCCGCGGGCGGCCCACCACTGCTCTGGGTGCGCCCCCGGAACCCCAGCCTCCGCCAGACGGGCCAACTGCCGCACCGCTTGGGAGCGCTCGGCCTCACCCGTCTCCGGATCGGTAGCGCAACGCCGCAGCTGCGCCACGAAGGCGGGAACCGACAGCACGGAGACGTCAAGGGGATCGAGCTCTTCCTCCCCACTAGCCGCACTGGGCAACGTCACGGGATTCGGTTCCGGAACCTCGAGGCCCAGCTCGCGTGGCCAGGCCTGGCGCGCCAGCCGCTTACCCGCTTCCCGGCGCGCTTGTGCTCCTGGGACATCGACACCGCGGGCGGACAGGAACTCATCGATGAAGCGCGACGGCTCCTCAGCCACATCGCTCTCGGGCGAATCCACCGCGAGGACGAGCAGGCGGCATCGGTGGCGCGTGGTGGCCACGTGGAAGAGCCGGCGCTCCTCCGCCAAGCGCCCCGACACGTGGCTGACTGGGGTGCCGGGTGTGATGCCGCGATCTAGGAGATCGATGAGGTCCTCTTGCCCGAAGAGAGAGCCGGTCTCTCCTACCGAGGGCCACGTTCCTTCTTGAACGCCCGCCACGATGACGGTGTCCCACTCGCGGCCCACCGCGCCGTGCGCGGTGAGGATTTCAACTGCATCAGGCAGCGCCGAGCGACGATCCCGCACGCCGGTGGGCAATTCTTGCTCCGTGATGTGCAGGATGAAGGACTCTAGGGAGGCCGCCGGGCGGCGCTCGGCATAGTCACCGGCGGCATCGAACAGCGCCATCATGGCATCCAGGTCTCGGTCCGCCTGCGAACCCGCGGCACCGCCGCGCAAGGCTGCCGCCTGCAGGCGCGTGTCCAAACCAGTGGCCTGCCACACCTCCCAGAGAACCTCCTCGACTGCGGCGCCTGCGTGCAGGGCCGCGCGCCCGGCGGATAGCACCCCGCGAATACGGGCCAGGATCGCTTCTTCGCGCTCTGTCAGGAGGTTGTTGAAGTCCGGCAACTCACCATCCAGCAGCTCTCGCAGCGTGTCCATACCGCGCTGCTCCGGCTTCCAACGGCGCAGGCCGCGAATGAGCCTCCGCAGCGTGACTGGGTCCGCACCGCCGACAGGACCGGTAATCAGGTCCTCGAGCTCCACGGGCTCAAGCTCATTCTCCAAAGCACGTAGAGCCAGAAGCACCGCCTTGACCAAGCGCTGTTCCGCCAGCACCACGTCCGTGGGGTTGATGTGCACTGGCACGCCAGCAGACAGCAGCGTGCGCCGGGCGGGGCCGATATCCCCGGTAGAGCGCACGATGACAGCGATATCACGCCAGTCCACGCCGTCCTCGAGGTGCCGGCGGCGAACCGTGTTGGCCAGGACATCGCGCAAGGTGCCGCGGGACTCCACGACGCTCACGCAGGCCGGGGAGGGAGTGCGGTGCGTCGAGTCTAAGCGCAGCTCGTTCTCCGCCTCCCACGTGGTGAGGAATTCCGAATTAGCACCACGGAAAGCAAAGACCGCTTGGTCAGGGTCACCACCAATCACGGTGAGGCGGGCGGTCTTCGCCAACTCCGCGATCAGCTGGCCGGAGGTCGGGTCGAGCAACTGGGCGTCATCGACCACGATGGTGTGCCACGGGTGCTCGCGCAGCAGCTCTGGGCGCAAAAGCACCTGGCTGACCAGTTCTGCCGCGGAATAGGAATGCGAACCCGCCAGCGCCTGAGTCCGCTCATATTCGCGCAGGAACTCGCCGGCGGCAGTCCACATGGGCCGAGCATGACGCTCCCCGAGCTCCTCGAGCTCTGTCGGGCCCAGCCCCCGTTCGATGGCACGCAACAACAAGTCACGCAACTGGCGCGCAAAACCCACGTACTCCAGGGCCGGCCGCATCTCCTCCGGCCACGCACCCCTGCCATCCGCAGCATGGCCTTGGAGCAGCTCGCGGATGACCGCATCCTGCTCTGCGCCGGTAATCAGGCGCAGCTCCTCCTCGCTGCTCTGGCGCATCAATGCAAAGGCCAACGAGTGCACCGAGCGCACCATCGATGTTTGTGCCGCATAATCATCGAGGTTTTCTGCCAATTCCCGGCGCAGCAGCGAACCCGATTCCTTGGACGGGGCGACGACGAGGATGCCGGAGGCATCGGCCCCGGCGTTGAGCTGGCCCAAGACCACGTCGATCAGCAGGCTCGACACCCCTGACCCCGCCGCACCAAGCACCCGCCAGGTACCTTGCTGTGGCAAAGGAACATCCCACTCGCGCGACGTGGCGCGACGGGTTCGGGGAATGAGGCGGACTTCCGGCGAGGGAGGAAGCGTGACGCCGGTACGTGTGGGGGATTCGCTGCTGTACTTCACGCCCTACAGTCTGTCAGATGCCGCGGACACGAGGGCCTCTTCCACCCTTTCTATGTTCGAACGCACGGTCGCCTTGGAGCGCGGGTGCAGGATATTGACGTACCGGCGATACGCCACCGCACGCAGCAAGAGCTGCTGTATTCCGGGCACCGACGCAAAGCGGGTGCAAATATCACCATCCACCGCCCCCGCGATCAGACCATCCACCATGACTATCGCTGCAGTCCAGCCCGCCGGACGCGGAGCGGCAGAAGGCACGATATCAATCAGCGCCGGCGGATTAGCCCCGGAAAAAATGGTGGTTCCCAGAAGATCCATGTGAGCGGTAACCAACGGGAGGTGCGCAAGCTCAGCATCAGAATAAGCCTCGCCGCTCTCCTCCCACGCGGCCCGCTCCGCCCGCGCAAACACATCCTCGCGCCGGTCCATGGTGGGCAGCGGGGCCACATCGAGGGCGTCATCAAGGCGCAGCGCCAACTGCACGGTTTCATCGATGCGGCCTCGCAACTGACCTTCCACGAATTGCGTGGCCTTCCACCCAGCGGCTGTGTAGCGCCCATCGGCGGTCAGAACCGGGCGGGCGATACGCGCTCCCGGCACGCTGAGTTTCTCGCGTACCTTGGCGGACCAACCAGTCCACGGCCGCGCCTCGGCAAAGACTATATCCCCGACGCGAATCCCGTTATCCCAGGCAGACCCCACGAGCTCTCCCTGCGTTCGGCGCGGGTGAAACTCGGCGTTGAAGGCGGCAAGAACGGGCTCAGGTGGCAGTGGCATGGGGAAATAGTCCTTAAATTTCGAGCGGCTTACTCGGGCTTGGCGTGATCAGAATTTGCCGGATTCGGGTAGGGCCACGGGTTCGGCTCACAGGTGACGTCCTCGTCCGGATACACCTCGTTTGGTTCCTTCTCAAAGAGCTTCCCGTTGTTGAGACTCAGCGTCTGCTGCATCATGACGGGCGCGAGCTTACCCTCGCCACCACAGGGCTGGTGGGCCGCGTAACCAATGGCGTGGCCGAACTCATGGTTGATCAGGTACTGGCGGTAGTTGCCCAAATCCCCCTCAAACGGCGCAGCGCCCCGCACCCAGCGAGACTCGTTGAGGTTGACCGCGGATTCACCGGTAATCGTCGTGTGACACGAGGTTTCCGATTCCAACTGCGCACCGCACAACTTCGCCGTGGTCCCCAGTGAGGTCAGACGGATGTGCGTATCGGGGTTGTCATCGGCCTTGACGTGGATGAATTCGAAGTCTCCGTTGGCGGTCCACCCGCGGGGGTCGGACAGGGTGGCGTCGACCAGAGCGACCACCGCAGCATCCCCACCGTAGGCGGAGGTGTCCACGCCATTTTCGATCTCCACGGAAAAACGGATGGTCTGTTTTCCACCTTTGCCCGCGTGCATGGTGGAAGGGCCGGCATCGCGGTAGGTTTCATCACCTTGCTCCGTGAAGGCACCGCCGGCGGGCAAGCCATCCTTGGCAGCAGCGACCGCACTGGCGTTGGCAGGATCGGGCCCCTTGGGCAGGGACGGGGTTGCGGTAGCGCTGCTTGTCGACGTCTCCCCTGCCGCCGTCACGTCCGCCTCCTGAGCTGGGGAGCGGAAAACGTCAACGAGCACCCACACGGTGATGACGACCATGACGGGGATCGCCACCACGCGCCACCAGCCATACTCGCGAGCGAAACGCTCCACCGCTGAAAGGCGCTGTGGGTGCTGTCCAAGATCCGCGGGATTCTCCATGGCCATTTAGGCTACCCGCTGAGACGGCGTGCGCGTACTTAGCCCGCGAAACCGACGGTGTGGGCGCGTGCAGTGCCGATTTCTACGTAGACGACTCGCTCGGTGCGCACAATGTAGGCGCGGCCCTTGGTGTCCTTCAATTCGAGGGTGGAGTTCTCCGCCAAGGCATTGTTAATGGTCTGGGTCAGTTCTTCGCGCTCGCCTTCGGCATGAATAACCAGTTCGCGGGCGGTATCGGCAAAACCAAACTTGATGTCCATGTGGTGTGTCTCCCTTAGATCGTTGTCATTAATCGGTTCCGTGAGGCCTGCGCCCCCGGCGCTCTAATGGCCCCACTATAGCCACGTCCTCTACTATCAAGGTGTGCTTGCCCCGAAATCTTCCCGCGATTCCCGCGAATCCCCTACCTTTGCCGAGCTCGGCGTCGCCGTAGAGATCTGCGATGCCCTCGCTGACAACGGGATTACGCACACCTTCGCCATCCAGGAGCTCACGCTCCCCATCGCGCTCAATGGCCAGGACCTCATTGGCCAAGCGCGCACCGGCATGGGAAAGACCTACGGCTTCGGTGTACCGCTTCTCGATCGCGTCTTCGATGATGCCGACATCCCGGAGCTTGACGGAACCCCCCGCGCGCTGGTCATTGCGCCAACGCGCGAGCTAGCCATCCAGGTCAGCGGGGACTTGCAGGTCGCTGCCGCGAATCTGCCGCTCAGCGTCATCACCTTGTGCGGCGGTCGCCCCTATGAGGAGCAGATCAAACAGATCAACGCAGGCGCGGACGTTGTCGTGGGTACCCCGGGCCGCCTCCTCGATCTCTGCCAGAAGAAGCACTTATCCTTCGAGCAGGTCAGCGTTCTTGTATTGGATGAAGCCGACGAGATGCTGGACTTGGGCTTCCTTCCGGACATCGAGAAGATTCTCTCCCTGCTGCACGGCAACCCGCACCAGACCATGCTCTTTTCCGCGACCATGCCTGGCCCCATCGTGACGCTGGCTCGCACCTTCCTGGACCAGCCGGTGCATATCCGTGCTGAATCTGCCGACGCCCAGCAGACCCATGCCTCCACCCGCAAGGTCACCTTCCAAGCGCACCGCATGGACAAGATTGCGGTACTGGGAAAGATCCTGCAGGCTCACGGCCGCGGGCGCACCATCATTTTCACGCGCACGCAGCGCTCGGCGGCCGCCGTCGCGGAGGAGCTGGCGCAGCGCGGGTTCGCGGTGGGCGCGGTTCATGGCGACATGGATCAAAAAGCACGCGAGCGCTCGCTCGATGCCTTCCGCGACGGCACCGTGGAGATTCTCGTGGCCACGGATGTCGCTGCCCGCGGCATCGACATTGATGATGTCACCCACGTCATCAACTATCAGGTTCCGGACGATCCAATGACGTTTGTTCACCGCATCGGCCGCACCGGCCGCGCGGGGCATACAGGCACGGCGATCACCCTCGTGGGCTACGATGAGCTGGGTAAATGGCAGGTCATCAACGATGAGCTCGACTTGGGCCAGGCGGAGCCACCGCAGTGGTTCAGCACTTCTCCGGAGCTTATGGAAGCACTTGATGTTCCGGAAGGGGTTGCCGATACGGTCGGCCCACCCACCAAGGTGCTGGGTGCCCCGCGGCGCTCGGGTTCCCCGCGCGGAGACTCCCCGCGTGGCGAATCCACGCGCTCAGCCCGCGCTGCGCGCCGCACTCGTTCCCGTAAACGCAATCCCCGCCAAGGAGGACGCCGATGAGCACCGAGCACGCCCAAGAATCCCCGGTCGACAACGCCGCTGCGAAGAAGGCACCCATTTTGCGTTCCACGAAGGCGGACTGGATTGCCGTGGGCGCGATCAGCGCGGTATGCGCCATCGCCATCGGCGGTGCGGTCATCACCGCACCGATCCACAAGGCTGAGCTCACCCCGGCAGTCGATGCTGCTGCCAACGCCGAGCCAGCGCTTTTCACCGCCGTCCCGAACTCCCTCACCGAATCCTTCAGCCTGCCCAACGCCTTAGTCCCGGGCCAAGCCCGGGCTGTGTCGTCGAAGGGTCTGCTGGTGACCCATGACGGCGACACCCTGAGCGCCACGAATGCTGCCGGCGATGAGGTGTGGACCTATGAGCGCCGCGATGCCGACCTGTGTTCGCTCGGCACGGCGTGGAACAAGATTGTCGCTTCCTATGATTCGGGCAACGGCTGCGGTGATGTGGTGGCGATCGATGCTGCCTCCGGCCAGTATTCCGATACCCGCAGCGCCCGCAATTCCGACGAGGTGGTCCCCATCGTCTCGAACGACCGCGTGGGAACGGTCTCCGCCGAGCGGGTAGAGCTGTGGCGCTCCGACCTCGTGCGCACGGTGGAGTACGGCGATGTCGATGCCAAGCAGGAACCCAACATGCAGCCCCACGAGGACTGCGCCATCACATCAGCGCTGACCCGTACCGAGACGATGGCAGTGACCGAATCCTGCCCGGATTCCCCGGATGCCACGTGGTTGCGTATCCAGACCGCCACACCGGAGGATTCCCGCTCCCCGGAGATTTCCAAAGACATCAAGATCGAGGATCCGGGCGCGCGCCTCGTCGCCTACGGTCAGGAGGCGGCCGCAGTCTTCTTGCCGGGCGATACGCCTCGCATTGTGTCCTATAACTTTGAGGGTGAAGCGCTGTCGTCCACGGACGTGGAACCTTCGACGTCCATCACCAACTCCGCCTCCCCCTTTGCTCCTGCCGTAGCCGATCTGCCCCACCACATGACGTGGTTTGATGGCGAGCGCCTCTACCTCTTTACGCCAACTCAGCTCAAGGTTGACCACGTTTTAGAGCAAGCGCTGGGCACCGGCGTAGCCGTTGACGAACGCGTTCTCGTGCCCACTGAAGAAGGGATCGACGTGGTGGATTGGTCGACCGGTAAGACGGAGCGCACCATCCCCGTCGACCGTGATGGCTATTCAGGCCCGATTTCGCTGACCTTGTCCGGCACGGTCATCGTTGAACAGCGCGGGGACACGGCCGTGGCGCTCAAGGCATCCTAGAAGTGGCTTTCAGCCCATTGCGCCGCCTCGGGTCGCACCATGAGCAGGTACAGCACCAGTCCGGCGCTCGCTAGGGTTAGTGCACCGAGTAGGGCTGAGCCCCCACTGAACATCTGGAAGGCGATGGCGCCCAGGATGAATTCCACGAGCACGATGGCCCCGCGCCCCCAGCGTTTGCCTTTCACGAAGGCCCAGGAGCCAACGATGACAAAGCCGAAGACGATAAAAATGAAGATGGCCGTGCCCAGGCCGACGAAGCCTGTCGCGCCTGAGTCGGAAACCATCGAGTCGTTTTCAGCGCCAGATACCTCACGGACGATGAGGAAAATGCCAAAGATGATAACGGCGATGGACTGAACCACCGCGATTCCCGCAGCCGCGATGACCGAAGCCGGCGCGCCATTCCCTACGGTCCGGGGAGACGTAGCCGATGACTGTTTCTTCTTCTTGTTCACGGCCGCTTAGTCTACTTCTTACCCCTTCGGTTTAGGCCATCTCCACACCGCAGACTCCCCCGCCCCGCAGACACAGTCCTCGGCATTCAGCTAGACCTTCCCACACGCCCAGTCTTCGGGGGCAGAGGACTGAATATGGATTTGACGCGATCCAGGTCACCACACTCACAGTTTTACCCCCATCAACGCTGGTAGACGGATTATTGACAGCCTTCTTACAGCCTCCAATCCATTAGTAAATCCTAAACCGACTGCATTTCTTTAGTGACTTTGGACACTTTTTACCCTTTACCCCTAGCGGACTTTGAGTAAACGTGTCATTATTCTCAGGTAGCAAAAACAACGAGCTGTTAAATCAGTTCATAACTCGGAGCAAACTTCGAGTTAACAGAAAGTGAACCACGGCGGCGTCGACGCTGGCCCCAACTCGAGACAGGGCCCCACTGACCGCAGACCAGTCCACTTCACCCCGTAGCACTCGGAACAGTTCACAGCTGTGAACTGCCCTAGGTGCGCCTACTTTCACCCACTGCTGTCAAAAATTTGTTAGGAGATTTCAATCATGGATTGGCGCCACGAAGCTGTTTGCCGCGACGAAGACCCGGAGCTCTTCTTCCCCGTCGGTAACTCCGGCCCTGCACTCACCCAGATCGCTAAGGCCAAGCTGGTCTGCAACCGCTGCCCAGTTGCCTCTTCCTGCCTCAAGTGGGCCCTGGAATCCGGCCAGGACGCCGGTGTCTGGGGCGGTCTCTCCGAGGAGGAGCGCCGCGCCATCAAGCGCCGCAACCGCAGCCGCGCCCGCGCCCGCGTTTCCGCCTAAAGAACCCTCAGAAGGCACACCCCCGATTAACACTCCGGCATACCCTGCCGCTACAGTTAAATAAGTTCATTTACCCTTAACAGAAGGAGTACGCGATGAGCAAGCGTGGCCGTAAGCGCAAGGATCGCCGTAAGAAGTCCGCTAACCACGGCAAGCGTCCTAACGCATAACGTCAGCATTCAGGGCTCGTTTCCTTCCTCATTCCGAGGACGGGAACGAGCTCTTTGCTTATACGCCGAGGCCTATTTAACTTGGCCTTGGCCGCCCTAGCCCCAGGTGATTTCAGTCCGCGTAATCTCCACGCAAATGCGCTGGCGCAGTGACTGCGGTGCAGCCTGTCCCCCGCAACATTTGCGCACAAGCGCTCGGACTACTTCTTCACTCTCTACGCGTTGCTGACAGGCATCGCACTGCGCGAGGTGCTCGCGGATTTCCAGTGCTCGCGCATAGCTCGTTGATTCATCGAACAGCTCCCGAAAGAGCGCTTCAACCTCGGGAGAGTTACACGCACCGCAATTGCGTCCTGTTGCGCGTTCCATTACTTCTCCTCCATCTCTGGGTGGTTGCGACCAATGCCTTTTTCTCGTGCTACGTCCTTCAACGCCGCGCGGAGTAGTTTTCTTCCGCGGTGGAGGCGGCTCATGACCGTCCCCAACGGGGTGCCCATCACTTCTGCGATTTCCTTATAAGCCAAACCCACCACATCCGAGTAGTACACCACCATGCGGTAGTCCTCCGGCAGGTCATTCATGGCCTCGGAAATCTCCGAATCCGGCATCTGCTTGAGTGCTTCGACCTCCGCTGATTCCAGGCCCGTGGAATCATGCCCGGACGTGGTATACAGCTGAAAGTCACTCAGCTCATCCGCTGAGGATTCCACCGGGCGGCGCTTGGCCTTCCGGTAAGAATTGATGTAGGCATTCGTCATGATGCGGTACAGCCACGCCTTCAAGTTCGTGCCCTGTTTGAAGGAATCGAAGTTGCTAAAGGCCTTGAGGTAGGTCTCTTGGATCAAATCCTCCGCGTCTTGCGGGTTCCGCGTCAGACGCATCGCTCCGCCGTAGAGCTGGTCCAGCAAGGGCAAGGCTTGCTCCTCAAACAACCGCTGTTTCTGAAGCGTCTCGCTCGTCGATTCTGTGGCCATACCGACCATCCTAGCGCTCCGGACTAGGGTGGTTTATATGTCCAAGAAGACCCCGCGTGCCGCTACCCCCGCTCTCAAACTCCTCGAAGAGGCAGGCATTGACCACCACGTCTCCACCTTCGACGGCGGTCGCGAAAACTTCGGCGAGGCAGCCGCTGCGGCCCTCGATGTTGCTCCTGAACGCATCTTCAAAACCCTCGTCATTGATCTGAGCGCCGGCAAAGGCCCCAAGCGCCAGCTCGCCGTGTGCGTCCTTCCGGTTACCAACCAGCTCAGCCTCAAGAAGGCCGCCGCCGCTTTCGGTGCGTCCAAGGCCACAATGGCCGCGCCTGCCGACGCCTCCAAGTCCTCCGGCTACATCCCCGGCGGCATCTCCCCGTTAGGGCACAAGCATGTCCTGCCCACCGTTGTTGACGAGACGGCGCTACTCTTCGACACCATCTTTTTCTCCGGCGGCAAGCGTGGCCTCGACATCGAGATGAATCCGGAGGATCTCCCCCGCGTCCTGGAGCTCTCCTTTGCCGACGTGCTCGCCGACTAGTTTTCGCGCACTAGAACAAGGTGGTGGCCGGTGGTTCGTCGATAAGCTCTGCGTAGTCGTTGCGCACGTTGCCCACCGCGGGGTCTGCCGGGCGTGCCTGAAAGCCGCGCACAGAGCTCGGCTCCAACAGCGCCTCCCCCGCCAGCCAAGGTGCGATCTCATCTGTAGTCAGAAACTTGGGCAGGCGGTGATGCAGCCACGCCATCTCCTCCGTGGCATCTGTGGTTACCATCGTGGCCGAGAGCCTCTCCATCCCCGTGGCCCACAAACCAGCCGCCCACAGCAGGCCATCGGGTCCGGTCACATAGTAGGGCTGTTTCTTGGCCTTCTTATCTTCCCCGGCTTTCCACTCGTAGTAGCCATCCAGCGGGATGACGCAGCGCTGCGCCTTGAAGGCATCGCGAAAGGAAGGTTTCTGCGCCACAGTCTCCGCGCGGGCATTAAACAGGGGCGGGCCGTCGAGGTCTTTCTTCCAATGCGGAATAAGTCCCCAGCGCGCTGGCTCCACACGGGCGGTCTCCTCCGCAACCCGCACGATGGCGATGGGCTGGGTCGGAGCAATGTTATAGCGTGCTGGCGGCAGGCCTTCCGGCGCATGAACTTCCGTAATGGACTCCCACGCTCCGACTTCCTCCAGTAGGGACTCGGTGAACAGAACAAATCTTCCGCACATGCCCTTTATTATGGACTACATGTCTGCTTACTGGAGTGCTCCACAACCCACCGGCCCGCTGTCCTGGACTCAAGAAGTCCCCGGATCGAAGTCGATGACCAACCGCGCCCTCATCCTCGCCGCGCTGGCTGACTCCCCCTCTATCATCTACAACCCACTGATCTCCCGCGATACTGACCTGATGAAAGAAGCTCTGATGGCCATGGGCGTAGGTATCTCCGACTGGGGCCCGCACCTGCGTGTGACCCCGGGCCAGCTGCATGGGGCGACCGTCGATTGCGGCCTGGCCGGCACGATTATGCGCTTCTTGCCACCGGTAGCCGCGTTGGCGGATGGCCCCGTCATCATCGATGGCGACCCGTATGCGCGCAAGCGCCCCATGTCCACCATGACGAAGGCCCTGCGTGAGCTGGGCGTTGACGTCAAGGGCGATAGCCTGCCGCTGACCATCACGCCCCATGGTGTCCCAGAGGGCGCCGAGGTCACCATTGACGCTTCCGCTTCCTCACAGTTCGTCTCTGGCCTGCTCCTGGCCGGTGCGCGCTACCGCTACGGGCTCAGCGTGCGCCACGAAGGCGGCACCGTACCTTCCCAGCCCCACATCCTGTTGACCATCGGCATGCTGCGTGATGCCGGCGTGCATGTGGTCGCGGGCGAAGATAATTGGGTCGTGCGCCCTGGAAAGATTGAAGGCCGCGAGTGGTATATCGAGCCGGACCTCTCCAACGCCACTCCTTTCCTTGCCGCTGCTGCCACCTGTGGCGGAAGCGTGAGCATCCCGAACTGGCCGGAGGAAACGGACCAGCCGGGTGATGCTTTCCGCGGCATCCTGGAACAGATGGGAGCTCAGGTTGAGTACGTCCCGCAGGCACCTCACCAGGATCCCTACTTGAAGGTCACCGGCCCAGAGGAGGGTCTAGCAGGCCTGCGCGGTATCGATCTCGACATGGGCGATATCGGTGAACTCACCCCGACCGTGGCTGCGCTGTGCGCGCTGGCCTCCACGCCTTCGACGTTGACCGGCATCGCGCACCTGCGCGGTCACGAGACGGACCGTCTGGCGGCCCTCGCTACCGAGATCAACGGCTTGGGAGGCAACGTCACCGAGCTTGACGACGGCCTCCGCATCACCCCTGCCCCACTCCACGGCGGGGTATGGCACTCCTACGCCGACCACCGCATGGCCACCGCCGGCGCCATCATCGGCCTGGCAGTCGAAGGGGTCGAGGTCGAGGACATCGATACCACGTCCAAGACTCTGCCCGGCTTCGCCGGGATGTGGGAGGCCATGATCCGTGGCTAGGCGCGCAAGCAGCTATGACGAATCCGATGTCCGCATCCGGCCCGGCAAAGGCTCGCGCCCGCGCACGAAGGACCGCCCAAAGCACAAGGATGCCAAGTTCGGCATGGTCATCACCAAGGATCGCGGCCGTTGGGGAGTCGCTCTAGATAACGATGGCCCGGTCGTCACGGCCATGCGCGCCCGCGAGATGGGCCGCACGCCCGTCGAAGTCGGCGACCGCGTCGGCGTCGTGGGTGATACCTCGGGTAAGAAAGACACCCTCGCGCGCATCGTGAAGCTCGAGGAGCGCCGCTCCGTCCTCCGGCGCACCGCGGATGACACGGATCCTTATGAGCGCATCGTGGTGGCGAATGCGGACCGCCTACTTATCGTGAGCGCCGTGGCGGATCCGCCGCCGCGTTCCGGATTCGTGGAACGTGCACTCATCGCGGCCTTTGCCGGCAATATCCAGCCGGTCCTATGTCTAACGAAGACCGACCTCACCGACCCCACTCCGTTTGCCCAAGAGTTTGCGGACTTGGATGTCACGGTGGTGGAGGCCGGCGTCGACGATGGGCTGGAGCAGGTCTGTGCCGCAATTGATGGACATGTCACGGCCCTCATAGGCCACTCGGGCGTGGGAAAGTCCACCCTGGTGAACCGGCTTGTCCCGGACGCCAACCGAGAGACCGGCGAGGTTTCCGCCGTGGGCAAGGGCCGCCACACCTCGACGCAGTCGGTGGCATTGCGCCTGCCGGCGGAAGGAAGCACGCCGAATGGCGGGTGGATCATTGATACCCCCGGCATCCGCTCCTTTGGCTTAGCCCACATTGACGCGGAGAACGTCATCGAGGTCTTCGATGATCTGGCCGAAGCCATCGAGGACTGCCCGCGCGGCTGCACGCATGCTGGGCCGCCCGCGGACCCTGAGTGCGGCCTGGACTTAAACATCGAGGAAGGCACTGCTTCTGCGCGCCGTCGCGACGCAGTGCGGGGCCTTTTGGCCTCCCTGCGCACCAACGTCGATTGGGCTTAGGCCTTAAGCCCTCAAGCTTAGGCCGGAAGCATAGCCGCCAGCTGCGGCGGCAGGACGGTCTTCAGGAAGGGGCTGGCAGCGCGGAGAGCCATAAAGAACACCGTCAGGGCGCCGGATACACCGAGGATGATGGCGCCACCCTTGTCGATGTTGGAGGAGGTGTTATCACCGCTCGGTGCCTTCTTGTTGAACTCTTCCTTCTTGGCACACGCATCGAGAGCCTTGACGTACTCCGGCGCGATGTCGCGGAAAGTCTCGGCTACCTTGATGTTGTTCTTAGCGCGCTTGACGGCGTCCTCGTCACCGAGCTCGACCTCTGCCTCATAGCCAGCCAGAGCACGGTAGAGCTCGTCCGATTGGTTCTCTACGTCGCGAGCACGCTTCTCCGCGTCCTTGGGCGAAATCTTAAGGCCATCCTTCAGCAGGCTGCTGTCGACGTCGTTGTCCTTGGACTCCGCGTTCTTGAGGTCGCTGGCTTCGTCCTCGCTCAACGTGATGGTGCACTTGTCATTCTTGATGGAGGTGGTCACCGCACCCGCAGTGGGGGCAGCGATTCCGCCAGCAACAAGTGCGACGGACAAGGTGGAGGTAGCAACTACGCGGCGAAGACGAGAGGAAGTCATGCTGAGGGGACCTTTCGATCGAGCTGAGTTTTACTCCAGCAGACTATCAGCATTTAGCCCAACTTGGGCAGGTAATCACCGAACTCCTTGTACACAGCGAAGCCGATGCTGATAATTCCGAAGAGAATGGCGACGATAACCCCCATCGGTCCTTGCGAGGAGCCCTCAACGATGCGCAGCCACGGAGTCTTAGGCATCACGGCCATGTTGGGGTCCGGATTGTTGGGGTCAGGTTCGCTGGGAGCCGCTTCCTGAGCAGAGCTCCCCTGCGCGGTCTGATTTTTCTGCGCTGCCGGCGCTACTGCTTCCTCTGCCCCGGCAATTGGTGCTGAAACGAGGGTTGTGACGCTCAGGGCTGCAGCGGTGATAAGGCTAGCAAGGCGAGTTGCCTTCATGATGGTGCTCCTTTTCTCAAGCAATGGCAATAAGGGCTTAGAGTAGCACCACCATTCGCGTTAGGGCTGTTAACGCTGGTGAATTCTAGAGCAGTTCTACGAGGATGGGCAGCTCGGTGGGATCATAGAAAGCCATGAAGTTATCTAGGGCATCACCGACGGCGAGTTCGGCGTCTTCGTCGCCGAGGTCAGCATTGTCGATAGCGGCGATAGCCTTGGCGGTGGCAGCCTCGGATTCCTCGATGTCCACGTGGATAGCTTGCAGATTGTCCTTCGTGATAGTGGCCGGGTTGAGCGCCACGACTGGTTCACCCATGTCCGGCTTCGGGGTCACTACGGACTCGTCCACGTCGACGGAAATGACGACTCGGCGGTGCGGGAACTTGTCCTCATCGCCGATGGCCAAGAGCCGCAGGGAGGCCATGGAAGCCTCGAGGAAGGCAGAGTATTCGATCTCTTCTTCGTCGCCCTCCGTGTAAAACTCGCGCAGCGCCGGGGTTACTGTAAATCCCCAGCCGCTGCGGGCGGCAAGCTGGCCGGTTTCTTCCAGCTCTGTCAGCATGGCAAAAGTGGCTGGCAGGAAGACGCGCACATCCTTCGACACTTAGAACTCACCTTCAATGTCGAAGACTGCCTGGACTTCCACGCTGGTGCGGTCAAAGACCGTGTAGAGCATGCCCACCATGCCATTTTCCACCGCGGCGCGGACGTTGACGATGGAATCATCTACCATGACGCAGTCATTAATCGGCAGGTCGATAGCGTCCGCTGCAGCCTGGAAGGCGGCACGATCCGGCTTCTCCGCACCGACCTCGCCGGAAAGCACGACGGCATCAACGATGCCGCGGTATTCCCACTCGCGAATGTGCTCCGCGCCTGGGCCGCCCGGATCGTTAGAGAGAATAGCGGTGGCGACTCCGTTGGATTTCGCGGCGGCGAACAGCTCCCGCCAGCGCTTGACGTCTTCTTCGGTGCCGTCAAGCACGCCTACAAAATCGACGATGAGTCCACGCATATTATCTACCCTTCGCATTGAGCTGTGTTTATCGTCCGAAAGTATAGCGAACATACCGCTCGCCTGCTCCCACAGGCCAAGGCGCAGCGCCTTCTAGCCGAGGATGCCGCCAGCGTGGCACAATGAACGTGCGTCCAGCTTCCTTTCCTCCGCTCGCCTTCTCCTGCCCGAACGCCTTTCTCCGCGCTGCTCGTCGCGGATAAGGACCGGATTCCACATGTACACCCCCATCCCCGGCATGAGCCATCTGCAGCTCTATGTTGCTCCACAGCGTATCCGCTATGAGCGCGAGCCCACTGCTGGTGACCTCGCCACACGTGACGAGATCCACGGGCTCGTCGTCATTGTTTTAGAAGTTGCCGCCGCTTTGCGGCCGATGAGCCATCTCAACAACCCGCGCTTTGCTCCAGAAATCATCACCCATGTACGCGCGTGGCGGAAGGCCCATGCAGCGGCAGAGCTCCGCGGGGGCATGGCACTCACCAGCTTGCATGCGCGCGCAAACGGCGAGTTCTTCGGTTCAGTGCTGATAGGTTCGCACCAGCGTGCTTTCACCGGCTCCGCAGCCGGGCGGCACATACGTTCCTTCCGGTTACTCTCAGTCGGCCCCAGCCCCAGTATCGCTGGAAGCGACCGGCAGGCTACGGGAGGCTAAACAAAAAGCCAAGGGATAACCTTGGCTGGAAACTGCGGGAGATTAAAAAAGCGAACCGAGCTTGATCAAGATGGGCGTCCAATCGATGCCGGCGAACGCCGCGGACGCACTCACCAAGGCCAAGCTGATACCGCCAAACATGGTGGCTCCGACCACAGGCAGGTTCTTTGCAGCTTCCTCGGAGGTTTCCGGAGCAGACACAGCGCCGCACTGAGTGGCCACGGTGTCCTGGGAGCTGAGCACGGCGTCCTTGGAGGACTCATCGTCCTGCGAGCTCAAGACGGAAGAGAGCTGGCACTGCTCCTCGGGAGCAAGCTCGATAGCTGACGCAGCTGCGCCGCCGCCCAACAGGGTGGCAGATGCGAACACGGAGAGACCTACTCGCAGAGACAAGCGGCGCATACTAACTCAACCTTCCGAAGCAGAACAATTAATAATTTGACAGTATATACCTAACTGCTTCCAATAAAAAGGCGCCGTGGGGAGTTCTTCCCACACGGCGCCTCATCACTTTCCGCGCTTTCTAGCGCCAGCGCGTCAACGCAGTTTCAAGCCGCGTCAGATTAAGCTTCCGCTTCCGCGTTTGCTTCACCCGCTGCGCTCGCCTCTTCCTGGGCCTTGAACTGCTTGCGTAACATGAACAGCTGGCGGACGGTTTCTTCCTTCACTGCGTCATTCATGGCGTTAAACATGTCGCCGCCCTCCTTCTGGTATTCCACCAGGGGATCGCGCTGCGCCATAGCACGCAGGCCAATACCTTCCTTGAGGTAATCCATTTCATAAAGGTGCTCGCGCCACTTCTGGTCGATGATCGGCAGAATGATCATGCGTTCGGTATTGCGCATCTGGTTCTCACCGCCGATGGCAGTCACAGCATCTTCGAGCTTGTCGTACTCGGAGTTGGCATCAGCCAGGAGGGCATCCCGCAGCTGCTCCGCAGATAGTTCGCCGGCGGCGCCGTATTCGGTGCCGTCAACGAGCTCCTCATGCGTCATGGTCGGCCCGTACAGGGACTCCAGCGCATTCCACAGCTCATCGAGATTCCAGTCCTCCACGTAACCGGTAGCAGTAGCCCCTGCCACGTAGGCGGACACGGTGTCATTGATCATCGTCCGGATGTTGTCCTTGATGTCGTTGGCCTCAAGGATATCGTGGCGGGTGGCGTACACCACCTTGCGCTGCTCGTTAAGAACCTCGTCGTACTTGAGCACGTTCTTACGCATCTCGAAGTTCTGGTTCTCCACCTGTGCCTGCGCACCCTTGATAGAGTTCGACACCATCTTGGCCTCAATCGGCACGTCATCCGGCACGTTGAGGCGGTTCATCATGTTCTCCATGGACTGGCCCACGAAGCGCACCATGAGCTCCTCGCGCATGGACAGGTAGAAGCGGGTCTCTCCCGGGTCACCCTGACGTCCGGAACGGCCACGCAGCTGGTTATCAATACGGCGCGACTCGTGGCGCTCGGTGCCCAGCACGTACAGGCCGCCGGCCTCACGGACCTCATCGCCCATCTTCTTGGAGCGTTCCCTCTCCTGCTCGATCTCAGCGTCCCAGGCTTCCTGGTACTTCTCCTCGTCCTCGAAGGGATCGAGGCCGCGGTCCCGCAGCTTCTCATCCAGGATGACCTCGGGGTTGCCACCGAGCACGATATCGGTACCACGACCGGCCATGTTGGTGGCCACGGTGACGGTGCCAGGGCGGCCAGCACGGGCGACGATCTGGCCCTCTTCCTCGTGGTGCTTGGCGTTGAGCACCGAGTGCTTGACGCCGCGCTTGCTCAGCAGCTGGGAGAGGTACTCGGAGCGTTCCACGGAGGTGGTACCAACGAGCACCGGCTGACCGGCAGCCACGTGCTCCTCGATGTCATCGACCACCGCAGCGAACTTCGCTTCCTGGGTCTTGTAGATGCGGTCGGAGTGGTCGGTACGCTGGTTCGGCTTGTTGGTCGGAATTGGCACCACGTCGAGACCGTAAATGGAGTGCAGCTCGGCCGCCTCTGTTTCTGCGGTACCGGTCATACCGGAAATCTTATCGTAAAGGCGGAAGTAGTTCTGGAGGGTAACGGTCGCCAGCGTCTGGTTCTCGTTCTTGATCTCCACCTCTTCCTTCGCCTCAATGGCCTGGTGCATACCCTCGTTGTAACGGCGACCAGCCAGCACGCGGCCGGTGAATCCATCCACGATGAGGACCTCGCCGTTGCGCACGATGTAGTCCTTATCGCGGGTGAAGAGCTCCTTCGCCTTCAGCGCGTTATTGAGGTAGGACACCAGCTGGGAGTGCTCAGGTGCGTAGAGGTTTTCAATGCCCAACTGGTCTTCGACGAATTCCACGCCGTCCTCAAGCACACCAATGGTGCGCTTCTTGTGGTCCACCTCGTAGTGGATGCCCTCGCGCATCTTCGGGGCCAGCTTGGAAAAGACTCCGTAGAACTGAGAGGACCCATCGACAGGGCCGGAAATGATGAGCGGGGTACGCGCCTCATCGATAAGAATGGAGTCAACCTCATCCACGATGCAGTAGTTGTGGCCGCGCTGGACGGTTTCATCAAGCGAGCGGACCATGTTGTCGCGCAGGTAGTCAAAGCCCAGCTCGTTGTTCGTGCCGTACGTGACGTCGCAGGCATAGGCTTCCTTGCGCTCTGCAGGGCGCATCTCGGAGAGGATGACGCCAACGGACAGTCCCAGCCAGCGGTGAACACGGCCCATCATCTCGGCGTCACGCTTAGCCAGGTAGTCGTTGACAGTCACGATGTGGACGCCCTTGCCTTCCAGGGCATTAAGGTACGCCGGCAGCAGCGAGGTCAGGGTCTTACCTTCACCCGTGCGCATCTCGGCAACGTTGCCAAAGTGCAGGGCGGCACCACCCATGATCTGTACCTTGTAGTGCTTCTGGTCGAGCACGCGCCAGGCGGCTTCACGCACGGTGGCGAATGCTTCGAGAAGCATGTCATTCATCTTTTCGCCATCCGCCAGACGCTTCTTAAACTCGTCTGTCTTAGCCTTAAGCTCATCATCCGACAGCGCCGCGAATTTATCTTCTAGGGCAATAACATCATCAGCAATTTTAGCCAGGCGCTTGACGGTGCGTCCCTCACCGGCACGGAGCAGCTTGGAAAGTCCAAACACGTCTAGATAGTCCTTCTGGTCGCGACAATAAAGTTAACTCGTCGCCATTGTACTCACTAGCTTTTCCGTATCGATTCGCCACCCAACCCAAAACGCAAAACCCGATACTTAACCCGCGCCCGCACGCGCGCCCATCCTGTGTTTTCTCAGAACCGAAGAGCTAGTCGTCCAAAGAGCTGTGCGCCGCAGCCAACTGCTAACAGTTGCGCGCCTCACAACGAAGGTTTATGTAAGGGCGCGACAAGGGCGCCCACTTCCCCAACCCGAAGTTCCCTAACTCACCCGGACGCAGAGCGAGACAGAAAAGGAATGACTATGCAGTTCTCCAAGATTGCCGTAGCTACCGCTACCTCCGCAGCCCTAGCTTTGAGCACCATAACCGCCCCCGCCGCCGTGGCTGATGATTCCGAAGCGCCGCGCGGTGGTAGCGCCATGTGGACCTATAACGCGATCATGACCGGAACCATGGATGCCGTCGCCACTTCCCACCGCCCGGGGTCGCATCCCACCGAAAACTTCGGACTGGATCTGATTCTGGTCACCCCGGTGGCCTTGCTCATGCTGCCACTGCAAAAGCTAGCTGAGGCCGAAGTGCACCTGTCCAGCCAATTCGGAATATAGCTGCGTCGCGATAAACGAAAACACGTTTCCCCGCGCTGCATGTTCAGCGCGGGGAAACGTGTTGTAGCCGGGATAATTTTCCCGAAGGGCTTAATACTTAGCCCTTAGGACGCTTAGCCCTTAAGCGTCCGTCAGGGAGATAAGGCCGTAGTCGAAGGCGTGGCGGCGGTAGACCACGGACGGCTTGTTGTTCTCCTCGTTGATGAAGAGGTAGAAGTCGTGGCCGACCAGCTCCATCTCGCTGAGTGCATCATCCACGGACATCGGGGTAGCCGGGTGCTCCTTGAAGCGCACAACCTGGCCCGGGCGAACGTCCTCGACCGTCTCTGCGTACGGATCGATGTAGCGTTCTTCCTTACCCGGCTTAGCCGCTTCAGCCTCGGCGACCAGCTCGGCAGCAATCTGACCGGTACCCTTCTGAGCGCGGTGGCCGGACTTCACGTTCTCGCGGCGCACCTTTACCTTGCGCAGGGAGCGCTCCATCTTGCCCAGAGCGGTCTCGAGTGCCGCGTAGAACGAATCTTCCTTAGCCTCAGCGCGGGCGATGTGCCCTTTGCCGGTAGCGGTAATCTGCAGGCGCTCTGCCTCAGACTCGCGGCGCGGGTTCGGCTCGTGCTGCAGCTCCACGTGGAAGAAGGTCAGGGTCGGATCAAGGCGCTCGATCTTGGCTAGCTTTTCAGTGACACGTTCCTGGAAGTGCTCCGGAACCTCCACGTTACGACCGGTGATGGTGACCTGAGCGTTGGTCTGCTGGGACATGTAATGCCTCCCTTTACTCGTGGGGACTGAATGACTGCACATTCTGCGGACCTTATTCAAGCCTGTGATTCGGGGCTTAGTGTCCGCTTCCCTGTGACACCCCTCATGCTACCACTGGTCATAACCAACGGGTTCACTGGCCCCCTCTACAGAGGCTTGATGTCGCTCCACCCTACGCGTCTGCCAGGGCAATCGCCCCCGCCACGTCACCCCCGACGGCCCACACGCGAGCGGCGCTGGCGCGGAGTGTCGCGCCGGTCGTGATGACGTCGTCGACAAGCAGCACGCTGCGCCCCGCCAACATCCGGGCGGACGGCAGCAACCGCACGGCACTGCGCATATTGTCTGTGCGCTCCGCGGCGTTGAGCTGCGACTGATCCGCACTGCCTTCGACCGTCATCAAGGCATTAACCACGTCCCAACCAGGAAGCCGAGCAGACGCCGCCCGGCACAGCGCGGCCACCGGATCACCACCACGCTTGCGGGCCGACGACGCTCGTGTCGGGGCGGGAACCAACAGCGCGGTCTCCGGAATGTCGCCGCGAGCACGCAGGTAGTCGATGCCAGCGGCAAGCACCGCGCCCAAATGCGCGCGCACCGCCTGGTGTCCGCGTTCCTTCATCGCGATGATGACCCCGCGGCGGGTATCGGAATACGGTCCGAGCGCCCACGCCGGAAAACCTAATGGCTGGGGACGTTCCACGCGGCGCGGTATCTGCCGCAGGTGGTGCTGGCAGGCTGCGCACAGCACCCCACCCGCAGAGGTCTCGCCCCCGCACCCGGCGCACGGGCGCGGTAGGAACAGCTCCACGAGCGCGGCGGTGGCCTCCCCTATCCCCCGATGTTTCGGCATGCGCCCTACTCTAGCCTGACTCCTGAGCTGTCCTCTAGCGCGCGATGATCGGAGAGGAACGCACTCCCTGCAGGCCTTCGACCTCACGCCAATAAGAACGCTCGGATCCACCCGCGGGAAGCTGCAGCAGCGCATGCGCATCGGTGACATAAAGCGTCGACGGCGAAGAGGCCACCGCGACCACGGGTGCGGTGATATTTCCGGTGGGCAGTGTGGTGGCCGAAGATCCGTCTTGCTCGATGCGCCACACCGGAGAGCTCGACGCCGAGGTACCCACGAGCAGGGAGCCGTCTGTCTGCCACTCCACCGACAAAGCAGAGCCGGCCAGCTCTGGGCCCACCTGGTGAACGTTGACGATGCGCCGCTCACCCGACGTCGCGCGGGCAACCACACCGGTATAAATGCTGCCATCGATAATCATGGCGATACGCGCTCCCGTCAGGGACAGCCGGATGACGGAGATTTCGCCTTCCACGTTCTCTAATGCGGAGGTGTCCACCTCCGCGGTGCTCAGCTCGCCGGTGGCCGGCGAGCGTGTCACGCGGACCACGTGCTTGCCGTCGACGACGGTCCACGCCACCTGTCCTCCCACCTCGAAGGTGGGGCGGGCTAAAGTTTCACCCTTGACCGAATCCTTGAGCTCGTGGCCGAGCTCGCCCATCGCCAGCTGTGACTCCTTCTCAGAGCGCTTGCGTACCGCGGCGACCATGCCCTCATCGGAGACGTCCGCGGACTGGATATCGTGAATCTGCCCGGCCATTCCCTGCACCTCGGTGCTGCCTTCACCTTTAACCTCGAGGAGTGAGCCGTCATTGACCGCGTAGAGCTTAGGCACGGACTGGGCAGCCACCTCTGGGTTGAACTCGGCAAAGTCATCGATGGTCATTTCCTCCATGCCGTCGACAAGCGGGCTGCCATCGATGGTGGCGCGCACTGAATTCGTGATCTCTGCGTTGTTGAGGGTCCAGACCAACTGGGCGGCGAACTTGAGGCGCTCCTCCTGGGTCATTCCTGCCATCCCGCTGAACTCGTAGACGCCATCGTTGATTCCCAAGAAGGTAGCGTCCTTGGGGCTTAAGGTGGACGTCGCCGGCGCGATATCGGAGGACGGCCCCTGCAGCAGCAGGGTCACTAGCTCCGAGGCGATTGACTCCTTCCCCGAATAGAGCCAACGACGGTCCGCCACCAGCAGGCGTTGGGTTGTATCGAAAAAGTACAGCGACTGCGGCCGGTAGCGGTTGCGCAGTTCGGTGCGCTCAATCACAGCACCAGTGGGCAAATCCGTGATGCGCCATTGCCCATTGAACTGGCGCAGTCGGACGGTTGCTTCGATGCGCGAATTATCGGGGACATAAGCCCCGCCATTGGCCAAACGGCCAATAATATTGCCGCGGACCGAGTATTCCAGGTCGCCGTCTTCCATATTGGACGTCACGAGATCGATGGAATCCACCACCAGAACGGTATCCGTGGGGTCCCAGGAATTAGCTATATTCGTCGAAAGGAAGGTGCGGGCGGCGGCGTAGTTACCGGTGGGAATCGCCACCGCCGAATAGAAGTCACGCACGAGGAGATCAGGCTCGCTATCTGTACGCGGTTCGACGACAGCATCGTCTGCCCGGTCATGCGGTTCGAAAGTCCCGATCACTTGCGGATCCGTGTTGTTCGGCAAGGTCGAGCACCCGACGAGGGCTATGAGCGCAACGCAGCTGAACACTGCGAGTGGGCGGCGGGCCGGCATCATCGCTGGGCCTCCTCCTCGAAATCAGGAACGGTGTTGTGATTGAAAGGCGTGTCCACGCCACGGGATTCGCGCTCTGAAGGCCACACGATTCCTGTGTCCGAATCACCTTTCAACACAGGCATGTCCGGCTCCGAGGTCAACTCGAGCGCGGATTGTTCTTCTGCCTCGACCTGCTCCGGTGCACCTGGGACCTCCAAAGCGATGGGCTCGGACTCTACCTTCTGGTCTGGTGTGCGGGGCAGGATAAGGCGGAAGCGCGAGCCCACGCCGAAGTAGCCAATAGCGTCCAACGTACCGCCGTGCAGCACCGCATCTTCGCGGGCGATGGCGAGGCCGAGACCGGTTCCGCCAGAATGGCGTTTACGGGAAGAGTCCGCGCGCCAGAATCGGTTGAACACCAACTCCTCCTGGCCCTCCTTGAGGCCGACACCGGAGTCGGTGACGGCGATGCCGACGGCGTCGTCCGTCGCCCCGATATCCACGGTGACGGGGTTTCCCTCAGAATGGTCGATGGCATTCGCGAGCAGGTTGCGCAGGATGCGCTCGACACGCCGTGAATCGCATTCGACGGCCACGGGTTCCTCCGGAACATGGACGATGACCTCCACACCGAGCTCGGCGGCAAGGCGTTCCACCTGACTCAGCGCGGAGTCTACGCAGGAACGAATCTCGATAGAGGCCGTGGACAGATCCGCCACGCCCGCATCGTGGCGAGAGATTTCCAACAGATCCGCCAGCAGGTCCTCGAAGCGATCCAGCTCCTTGATAAGCAGCTCCGCCGAGCGCTTGGTATAAGGGTTGAACTCATCCGCGTCCTCCGCGATGACATCCGCCGCCATGCGCACCGTGGTTAGCGGCGTGCGCAACTCGTGCGACACGTCGGAGGTGAACTGCCGCTGGAGATCGCCATACTCCTCCAGCTGGGCGATTTGCTTGGAGAGCTTATCCGCCATGTCGTTGAAGGAGGAGGCAAGGCGGCCCATCTCATCATCCGAGTTGACCACCATGCGCTCACGCAGGTGGCCGGCGGCAAAGCGCTGCGCGATGCGGGAAGCAGAGCGAATCGGCACGATCACCTGCTGGGTAGCCAGCCACGCGATGCCCACGAGGAGGACCACGACGACCACTCCAGCAGCAGAGAGCAATCCGCGCATGAGCGCCATCGTCGATTCCTCAGACTCCATGGAGAGCACGAGGTAGACCTGGGTATTCGGGATATCGCTTTCAATGGGCGTGCCCACCATCAGCGCGTTATATGTTGCCCCCGACTGCTGGTCCACCGTGGCGTATTGCTGCACGACTTGGCCCTGACCGACGAGCTCGCGCATGCCATCGGGGATGCGGTAGCCCTCCGGCGAGGTGGTGGCCGTGCCGTCGGAGTTTTCCACGAGGATAACCGGTTCGTACACGGCCTGAGCATCGGGTTGCTGTGCCGACATCTGCCCCAGTGCGGCGCGTGCGGAGTTGATGCGCACCTGCGTTGAGTTAGCCGTTCCTGTCGCATCAATCTGTTGCTCCACGGCTACGCGGGCGCGGTCAAGCTCTTGCAGCGCGGTGTCCTCTTTCTGGCTCACCAGCTGCTGCGTAAGCACCGACACCAGAGCGTAGGCCAGGATGATCATGACCACCGTGGAGGCCACCAGCATCATGCCCAGCACGCGTGTCTGCAGGGACGTACGCCAGCGCTCGACGATGCCATCCCGGGCTCGCCCTAACCAACCAAAAATAGCGGCAGTCCTTTACTCGGCGGATTTTCCAGTCTTGTACCCCACACCGCGCACGGTGAGGACGATGTGGGGATCCTCCGGATCGTGCTCAATCTTGGCGCGCAAGCGCTGAACGTGCACGTTGACGAGGCGAGTCTCCGAGGCATGGCGGTAACCCCAAACGGATTCGAGCAACGCCTCACGGGTGTGGACCTGCCCGGGCTTGCGGGCCATTTCCAAAAGGAGGTCGAACTCCAGCGGGGTCAACGAGATTTCTTCGCCGCCCTTGCGGGTGACGGTGTGCTCGGGAACGTCGATAAGCAGGTCCCCTACCTCGATGACCTCTCCCGAGCCCCCGTCGATCCGGCGCAGGCGCGCACGGATGCGGGCAATGAGTTCCTTGGGCTTGAAGGGCTTGGTGATGTAGTCATCCGCCCCCGATTCGAGGCCGAGGACCACGTCGACGGTGTCCGTCTTCGCCGTGAGCATGACGATGGGCACGGAGGACTCGGTGCGGATGGCACGGCAAATATCGACGCCGTTCATGCCCGGCAGCATGAGATCCAACAGGATCAGATCTGGGTCGTGCTCACGGAAGGCTGGGATGGCCTCGTTACCATCGTTGACGGCAATAGGTTCCAGCCCCTCTGCCTCGAGCACGATGGTGAGCATTTCGGCGATTGCCGGGTCATCATCCACGACCAAGATTTTTGGTGCCACGTTATTGTTCTCCTACAAGCTCTTTGACAGCTTGGATAATCATATCGGCATCCGCGGTGGCGATCCACTGCCCAGCCCACTGCTGCTGCGCTAGACGACGGTAAGCAGCGGCCGTGCGGGCCTGCAGCCCCGCATCCCGCTCATAGCGATCGCGATGGCGCCCCTCATCCTCCGCCGCGCGGGCCACGGCGCGTTGGCCGGCGACTTCGACGTCGGTGTCCAAGAAGATCTGCAACTGCGGAATGGGAAGGCCAAAACGCTCGAATTCGAGCTCGTAGACCCAGTCAACGATGAGCTCCCCGCCCACCCTTGCGGCGGAGTAGGCCGCGTTCGATGCCACGTAGCGATCCAGGATGAGCAAGGAGTCTGTGGATTCGGCGGCGGCGAGCAGCTGTTCCTTAGCGCCCCACCGATCCAGGGCGAAGAGAGTGGCCATCCCGTAAGCCGAATCGGTGAGATCTCCCATGCGCCCATAGAGCGCCTCCTGTGCGAGCTGCGCGTGCACGGAGTCTTCGTAGCGCGGGAAGCTTAAGACCGAAACCTCACAAGCAAGCTCTTCCCGCAGGCGCCGGGTGATGGTGTTCTTTCCCGCACCATCGATTCCTTCAATACTGATCAGCATGCTGGCGTACTAGGACAGCGCCTCGATGAAGGGCTCGAGGTCGTAGTCCTCCTCGACGCCTTCGAGCAGCTCGAGGGCGTGCTCGTTGAGGTTCTCGCTACCGGAACCGGCCAGATCACGAATGAACGGGTAGTCCTCAACGACCTCCCCGGCACTGAACGGGGCGCCCGCCCAAATCGCGGCGATCGTGGCCGCCGCCAGCGCGTTGCGTTGCTCGTCCTCGGTCTGATCCTCACCGGAGACCGCCAGGGCGCAGGCATCATCGACCGCGGCAACGATCTCTTCGTCCTCAAGGTCTGCCAGTTCATCCAAGAAGTCGACGTTGACTTCGTCGGCGAAGATGTCCTCATCCCATGAGCTCATTGTTTCTCCTTCATCTTTTACGCGAATAGGGGGTTTATGTTGGGGTCTATTTTCTTGTGTCCACGGTGGGTCAGTGTGGCGTCGTGGGGCGCGCCCACCGCCAGCCGCTATCTAATCCAATTTCTACCATTCTTTAGGCGCCCTTATGCAAGGCTTCGGCCAATGAGCCCGTTTATTACAGCTGCGCCACAGTTCTCCGTAACGCCGACCTGCCTGCATCGTAGAAAGAATTATGAACAGGGGTTATTGCCCAGGCCATTTACTATCCCTATATTCGTGCTATCGTTGTTACCGACTTGTGACCTTTGTGCAGTTAGGAGAGCGCCCCGCATGACGAGCAGTTCACGCCGCATCCTCGCCTTCGTGGCGGCCGGCCTCCTGTGTGCCGTCGCCGTGGGCGTCGCGGTGTGGCGCATGAGCGCACCCGAATCCGTCGTGGCTAAGCCCTCGGCCGCCACCGCGGTGTCCAGCACAGCCACCACGTCCTCATCAGCGACGCACTCCTACACCACCACGGCTTCTCCGACGACCACCCAGTCGAAGGACTCGCACACGCCGGTTGCTGCACCGGCAGAGGATCCGTACTTAGCGCCGAACGCCGTTGTCAACAACACGGAGCCCGCTGGCCCCACGGCCGTCTACCGCCCGGATAACGTCTCCTCGCTGCAGAACCAGCAACCGCAGGCGACACAGAACGTGCAGAACCCGCCGGCACCGGTTGCTACCACCCCAGCGACAGCTCCCTCGACTGACCCGTCTACGGCCTCCGAATCCGTGGCACCTGGCTCTACCCCGCAGCACACCGAGTCAACGCCACCGCCGGCCACCCTGGAGCCGCAGACTGCCGCACCGCAGGATTCGGCCCCACAGGAATCCCGCGGGGAACGCGAGCACAACCCCCAGTTGACCGAGCAGCAACCCACCGAGGCCCCTATATCCCCGCAGGGCGAGGACTCCCCTAAGGCTTCTGATTCCTTCATCCCGCGGCCGGCCGGGCTCGCCCAAGAAGCACCGAAGCCTGCGGCAGAGCCTGACTTCGTGACGGAACACCGGGAGCCGACCGAAGCAGAGCGAAAGCAGTGGGACGAGTCTGCCCAGCACGGCAACGAGCGCTAGAGTCGCTGGCGCGTGAATCCGAGGCGCACCGGACCAATGAGGCCCCCACCCCGGCAGCCCCAACGGATGACGTCCCCGCCGCGGAGGAACCGTCCGCAGAAACCCCCACCGCCGTTAAGCCGGGCGAGAACCCCATGGAACCCGCCGCCGAACCAGCAGCGGTGCATCCTTAAAGCGTTGCATTCTAGAAGCGGTGCACCTTAAAAGGTGCACCTTTAAGCTCTAGACGCGAGCGACAAATACCTCCGCGCCTTCGGTCTCCGCGGCACGGATCGTGGCGGCTGGGTCGCTGGCTGGAATCCATGCCGCGTGGCCAGCGCTGAAGTCCACGCTCTCCCCCTCGTCGTTGCTCACCGTGGCCGCGCCAGCGGTGCACAGCAGGATCATCGGGCCGTCGCTGTCTACCTCGGCGGAGTCCGCAGCGGAAAGCTCCACGCGGTCCAGCAAGAATTCCTCAATCGGCACCGGGTAGGCCCACGCCGTGGCCCCCGTAATACTGCCCGTTGCTTCCTTTCCAGCTGCGTCTGCGTGCGCTATTTGCTCCACTCGCGGATCCTCCGCCGCCTGGTACGTCAGGACCTTGACCAGCTCAGGAACGTCAACGAACTTCGGGGTCAGGCCGCCGCGCAGCACGTTATCGGAGTTGGCCATGATCTCCACGCCCAGACCAGACACATAGGCATGCAGCTGTCCGGCGTCGAGGTAGATCGCCTCACCCGGCTGCAGGACGATGTGGTTCAGCAGCAGCGCGCCCAGCACGCCGATGTCCCCCGGGTATTGCTCGTTGATCTTCGACACGGTCCCCATCACGGTAGACATCCACGGTTCACCAGCTTGGCTTTCGCGCAGGTGCTCACCCGCGGCTACCACCGCGCTGATAAGCTCCTTGCGCTTAGCGCTGGGGATAGTGATCCACGTGGTAAACAGCGCGCGGAGGCTGTCGCCTTCGGCAGCGGGGTCCGGATCGAGCATGCCCTCGTAGTGCGCGAGCTCTTCGCAGTCCAAAGCCGCGAAGAGGCTGCGGGTCTGCGAGAGGGGGCGGAAGCCCGCCATGGCGTAAAACTCTGTGAGTGCCACGATGAGCTCCGGCTTGTGGTTGTCATCCTTGTAGTTGCGATTGGCCGCTGTGAGTTCGATACCCTCCGCGTTCTCGCGAGCAAAGCCTTCCTCGGCCTGTTGCTTAGACGGGTGCGCCTGCAGCGACAACGGCTCGGCCGCCGCCAGGATCTTCAACAGGAAGGGCAAGCTGGCGCCGTATGTATCCGCTACCCGCTTCCCCAGTTGTCCTTGTGGATCCGCGGCGATGATCTCATCCAGCTTTTCTCCCTCAATCGTTGAAGGATCCGCCGGGTGCGCACCAAACCACAGCTCAGCAACCGGGCTTTGAGCCTCCGGCTCGCCGAGCAGCGTCGGAATCAGCGTGCGTGAGCCCCACGAGTAATTGCGGGCTGCACTGGTGAGCAACTTCATTGACTTCCTCTATTTCACGTCGTAGGCGGTCGCGGCATAACTGCGCGTAATCAGCTGCAGCGCGCGGGCCAATTCCCCACAGGAGGTGTCGGCGCTCGCCGCTGCGAAAGAATGGGGAAGGTTCGCCTCTTCCTGTCCCCATAAAACAACTCTCAAGGGTACCAAAGGGTCTTCCGATTCAAACGGGTCATAAAAGATATCCGTCGGAGCGGTCTGCAAGATTGGCCCTAAGCCTTCCGCATCAACAACGGTCCCGCCCAGACCGTGGGCCGCCCACAACGCGCCGGCCATGCGAGCAACAAGCGCGCCGAGGTGTACGCGCGTGCGCTCTTCTGACAGCGCATAGGGATCGGGCCCGCTGCTGTGGATAACCCGGCCGCCGTCCACGAACTCACGCAGCGCGCGGCCAGGGTTCGTCGTGGAATCGCGCTGCGGGGACAGTGCTTCCAGCTCGCGGTCCACGGCATCGGCGACATCCTCCAGCCGGCGGGAGACGAGTACCGGGTCTTCACTGAGCACCGCGTGCACTGCATGCAATGCCGCGATGGCGCGCACCGGGGAGACCCCTTCGGCGGTGGGCAGGTTGTCGATGACGATGGTGTCCTCGGGGGCGTCCTCGATCTCGTTGAGGAGGACGGTCGTCGCACCCCGGCGCGCAGCGGTATGCAGCGCGCGCTCCGCCCATGGGCTATCTCCCGCCACCACCACGACGTCGAGGGCACCGGTAAAGCGCGGTAGTGACTCGCTGACCATGATGGGGACTTCGGCGGGCTCGGCTAAGCCCACAGCAACGTGAGCGGCTGCGCGGGAAACCTGGTCAGCGGCAAGGACGACGATACTGCGCGGGCGCAGCCCACCCAGCACGCGAGCCAGCTCCGGTACGGCGGCGGCCACCACGCGAGCTTGCGCGCCTTCGTGGGCGATGTCGAAGAAGCTCACGGACTCGGGGTCATAGGAAGTCATAGGCCCGAGCATAGCTAGGATGAGCCTCCATGAGCATTCATCCGGTAGTCCTTGTCGGCGGCGGCCCTGGCGCGTGGGATCTCATCACCGTGCGCGGCATGCGGGCGCTGCAGGAAGCCGAGGTCATCGTGGCCGATCACCTCGGCCCCACCGCCCAGCTGGATAAGCTGTGCGATATTGACGCCAAGGAGCTTATCGACGTCTCCAAGATCCCCTACCGCGCCCAAGTAGCCCAGGAGCGCATCAACGAGATTCTGGTTGACAACGCCCGCCAGGGGCGCCGCGTGGTCCGCCTCAAAGGTGGGGATCCTTATGTGTTCGGGCGCGGCTTCGAAGAGCTCACTGCACTCACTGCGGCAGGCATCCCGGTGGAGGTCGTCCCCGGGGTGACCTCGGCGGTCGCGGTACCCGCACTGGCGGGAACGCCGGTGACCCACCGTGGGGTTGTGCACGCCTTCACTGTGGTCTCCGGGCACCTGCCGCCAGGCCACCCCAAGTCCTTGGTGGATTGGGCAGCACTGGCACGTTCCGGGGCTACCTTGTCCGTCATCATGGGCGTCAAGAACGCAGCTGCCATCGCCGCCGCGCTGATCGACGCCTCCCTCTCCCCCCACACCCCCGTGCGCATCATTCAGGAAGGCTCCCTCGATGGTGAGCGGGCCTTCCACTGCGAGCTCGCCGAGCTAGGCGCAACCATGGAGGAGAACTCGGTGGCTCCCCCGGCGGTCATCGTCATCGGCGAGGTTGCTGGGCTCTAGCCCCGAGCTCTAGTCCACTCCGACGCGCTCGTCCTCCGAATCCGCGGAGCTTCCCGCATGGGCGCCCTCGCGGCCGGTCGGCTCCGTCGTTTCAACGACACGGCTGCTGGTGCGCTCCTGCGAAGCGCTATCCCCCTCCGCGCCCTGCGCGGATCGAGCCCGGCGTTGATTCGCCCAGACCGTGAGAGCAACTCCGAGGACCAGCGCAGCGACCTGCAAAAGAAGGATCTGCTGATGCGCCAGCGCCCACCCTAGGGCCCTAGGAATATTCAGCGTCACGATAGCCGTGCCCACGAATCCCCCAAGGAGCGTGGGGTTGATGCGCGAGATAAGCCAGGCTGCAATCGGTGCGGTGATCACCCCGCCGATAAGCAACGCTACGACCGCCGCAGCGTTAGCCACGATCTCCTCCCAGAGGCCAACGATGAAGCCCGCCGTGGCGCCAAAAGTAACGAGGAATTCTGCGGTGTTGACCGTGCCGACGATGCGCCGCGGCTGCTCCCGGCCGACCGCCATGAGCGTCGAGGTGGAAATCGGGCCCCAGCCACCGCCGCCCGAAGCATCGACAAAGCCTCCCACCAGGCCGAGCCCCGCGAGAAGAGGAGTGGAGTGCTGTCGAGTCTCCTTCGGTGTGCGGCTCCGTGGGCGCGAGAAGCGCCAGACGAGGTTGATGCCTAGGACCACGAGAATCGCAGACGTTACGGGCGCGGCAGCTTCGAGAGAGAGGTTAGACAGAACCGTCGCTCCGATGAAGGCTGACAGGCCTCCCGGCACACCGAGCTTGAGCACCGTAGGCCAATGCACGTTGCCAAAACGCCAGTGGCTAATTCCGGAGACCAAGGTGGTACCCAGCTCCGAGGCGTGCACCACGGCGGAGGCCGTCGCGGGCCCCAACCCCGCCAGCAACAGGATGGTGGTGGAGGTAACACCAAAGCCCATGCCGATGCCACCGTCGACAAGCTGCGCGGCAGCACCCGCAACCGCGATGAGAATGAGGCTACGCATGGGCCACCTCCGCATAACGGTGGGAGACAATGCCGGCGAGTGCCTCACCCAGCGGAGGGAGAATCTGCCGAGTCTCCCCATCGCTGCGCCCTGCATCCTCGTCGAGGCGATCTAAGAGCAGCCCCGGGCTCACAAAGAGTGGCACGACGACTTCCTGATTTCCGTCCACGCCAACGGGCTGGCGCTCACCACGCGTGGCATAGGCAACCTTCGCTGTGCAACCGGCAAGCTCACCGACACGACGCGCTAGATCAGCAACGGCGGCGTTGGCACGCTCATCAGAGGAGCCGACAGAATAGAGCACGACGGTATCTGTCCCCTCCGGGACGCGCTCAGCCAGCAGACGCGCCATGTCCTCACCGGTACCGAGTCCACGGGCTTGGTGAAGGCGCACTCCAGATGCCGCAGAAGCCTGGGCTAATGCTTCAGGAACGTCGATGCGCTGGTGGTAACCCTCGGTGAAGAGCAAAGGCACAACGACCGCCTCGCGTACCCCTTGCGCTGCTAGGCTGCGCGCCGCCTCATCGAGCGGCGGGTCATTGAATTCCAAGTGTGCGGCGGTAGCCGGCACCCCGGCTAGCTCGCCAGCGGCGTGGGTCAGGGCCATAACGTTCGCTGCGGCCTCGGGGTGGCGTGAGCCGTGTGACAGGGTTAGTAAAGCAGTAGTAGCGGTCGGGGCGGTCATGGTGTGTTTCCTCAAGTGTGAGCTTTCGCGGTGGAGTGGCCGCGGCGAGCGAGAGAGCGCTGCAGCGCCTCCGTGGAGGAGACCGCCGGCGCAGGCGCTACGGGGGCATCGTCCTGGCCGTGGAAGCGTACGGAAAAGATGCGGAGGCACTCCTCGCACTTCCAGGCAAAATCATCTTCCTCATCGGGAAATAGGTTTGTCCCGGCACAGTAGGGACAAAAGGCTGGGTGGTTACGGTTCGGGTTGGGCTGACGGCGAAAATTCACTGCAGGTCCTCCTCGTCCGCGCGCAGGACCCAGTGGCGGAACTGTTCGCCGTCTTCGCGCTGTTCCTTGTACTTGTTGACCAAGCGAATGACATAGTCCGGAACCTCATCCGCCACCACCTTGTGTCCGCGCAGCTTGCGGCCCCAGTCCGGGGATAGGCCGAGGGCGCCGCCGAGGTGGACCTGGAAGCCCTCGACACGGTTGCCGTCTGCGTCGGTGACGATCTGCCCCTTAAGACCGATATCCGCTACCTGCGAGCGTGCGCAGGCATTAGGGCAGCCGTTGAGGGCGATGGACAGCGGGACGTCGAGGTCACCAAGGGTATCTTCCAGTATGTCGACGAGCTCGATGGCGCGGGCCTTGGTGGTCACGTGGGCGAGCTTACAAAATTCCAGCCCGGTGCAGGAGATGACGCCGCGGCGGAACTCCGAAGGTTGGGAGTACAGGCCCGTCTCATCCAAGGCACGGGACAGGGCGGGGATATCCGCTTCTTCCACGTCGAGGAAGAGCAGCTCCTTCATCGGTGTCGTGCGAATGCGACTGATGCCGAACTTCTCAGCCACGTCGGCGATGGCAATGAGCTGCTCACCAGTGGCATGCCCCACGGTGGGTTTGACGCCGACGTAGAACTTGCCATCCTGCTGGCGGTGCACGCCCACATGATCGCGGTTGCCGGGTGTGATGGGGAGCGGGAGGCCGTCGAGAAGCGGCGCGTCGAGGTATTCCTCTTCCAATACCTTTCGGAACTTCTCGATGCCCCACTGCGCTACGAGGAACTTAAGGCGCGCGCGGTTGCGGTTGCGGCGGAAGCCATAGTCGCGGAAGATGCGCGCCACACCGGCCCATACCTCCGGCACGCGCTCGAGCGGAATCCATGCGCCGAGGGACTGCGAAAGCATCGGGTTGGTCGACAGGCCTCCGCCGACAAAGCAATCGAAGCCGGGCCCGTACTCAGGGTGATTCGTGCCCACGAAAGCAACGTCCTGGATTTCGTGGGTGACGTCTTGGCGGGCGTTGCCGGAGATGGCGGACTTGAACTTACGCGGAAGGTTATGGAATTCATCGCGCAAGAGGTAATCATTCTTGATCTCCTCAATGGCCGGGGTGGCATCGATAATTTCGTCGGCGGCCACTCCCGCTACCGGTGAGCCCAGGATGACACGGGGGACGTCGCCGCAACCCAGCAGAGTATCTAGCCCCACAGAGCGCAGTTTCTCCCAAATGGCGGGGACATCCTCAATCTGAATCCAGTGCAGCTGGATGTTCTGACGGTCCGTAAAGTCCGCGGTGGAGCGCGCATAGTCGCGCGAAATCTCTCCTACGGCACGCAACTTGGCGGGATCGGCGCGGCCGCCGTCGAAGCGCACGCGCATCATGAAGTACTCATCCTGCAACTCGGCGTTACTGAGTTTGGAGGTCATCTCGCCGCCAAGGTTCTGGTTGCGCTGGGTGTACAAGCCCAACCATTTAAAGCGCGGGGCAAGATCCTCGGCGAGGATGGAGGAAAAGCCCTGCTTGGAATAGATATCGATAACGCGCTGGCGCACGGCCAGGGCATCGTCGGCCTGCTTAATCTCCTCGTCGGAGTTCAGCGGCGCGGTGCCATCAATCTTCCACTGGCCTTCTGGCTTCTTTGCGCGGGCTGGTCGCTTCGTCGCGGTGGTCATAATCTGCTGCCTTCCGTCGGTTAGTGAAAACCTACCGGTCTAGCCAAAACAGACAAAGCGGTCTTTTTTATTTTCTCCCGAATATGCAAAGCACGCTGGGTTTATGCCACAATGTTCTCCGAATGTAATTAGGCCCAGTTGCCCTACAGCAGACAAGCCGGTTCAATGAAACCCACGCTTGTTTAGACCTAAGCTTTCGTTAGTTACTACAACATTCCGAAAGGCCATCATGACCCAGCAGCCCCTGAAAGTAGCCGTCATCGGCGCCGGCCCAGCCGGCATCTACGCCTCCGACATCCTGGTGAAGAAGACCGCCGGCAACGTTCAGATCGATCTCATCGAGCAGATGCCAGCCCCCTTCGGGCTCATCCGCTACGGCGTGGCTCCGGACCACCCGCGCATTAAGGGAATCATTAACTCCCTGCACCGCGTGCTTGACACCGACCAGATCCGCCTTCTGTCCAACATCACCGTGGGCCGCGATGTCACAGTCTCCGAACTCGAGGAGTATTACGATGCCATCGTCTTCGCCACTGGCGCCGTTGGTGACTTGGGCATGCAGATCCCAGGCTCCGACCTCGAGGGCATCCATGGTGCGGGCGAGTTCGTTGGCTTCTACGACGGCAACCCGCGCTTCGAGCGCTCCTGGGACCTCTCCGCCACCGACGTCGCAGTGATCGGCGTGGGCAATGTGGGCCTCGACGTGGCCCGCATCCTGGCCAAGACCGGCGATGAGCTTAAGGAAGCCACGGAAATCCCCGATAACGTCTACGAGTCCCTGGCCAAGAACCAGGCCACCACCGTGCGCGTCTTTGGCCGCCGCGGTCCGGCACAGGCCAAGTTCACTCCACTGGAGCTCAAGGAGCTCGACCACTCCCCGACCATCAACGTGGTGGTGGACCCGGAGGACATCGACTACGACGAGGCCTCCCTCAAGGCCCGCGAAGAGGCCAAGTCCTGCGACCTGGTGTGCCAGACCCTGGAAGGCTACGCCATCCGCGAGCCGAAGGACGCCCCGCACACCCTGCAGATCCACCTCTTCGAGCAGCCGGTGGAGTTCATCGGCGAAAACGGCAAGGTGACTGCCGTGAAGACCGAGCGCACCGCACTCAACGGCGATGGTTCCGTCTCCGGCACCGGCAAGTTCACCGAGTGGCCGGCTCAGGCCGTCTACCTGGCTGTGGGCTACCGCTCCGATGCCATTGAGGGTGTCCCCTTCAACGAGCAGAAGAACGTCATCAACAACGACGGCGGCCACGTGGTTGACCTCGACGGTGAGGTCGTGCCGGGCCTGTACACCACCGGCTGGATCAAGCGCGGCCCGGTGGGGCTTATCGGCAACACCAAATCCGATGCCACGGAGACCATCGGCATGCTGCTTGCCGACGCCGAAGCAGGCAACCTCTCCCACTCCCGTGACGAGGACATCGTCGAGCTCTTCGAGTCCAAGGGCCTGGAGCACCTGACCTGGGAGGGCTGGAAGAAGCTTGACGCCGCCGAGCGTGCACTGGGTGAGGCCGAGGGCCGCGAGCGCAAGAAGTTCGTCGAGTGGGAAGAGATGGTCAACCACTCGCGCGGCTAAGCCGGCTCGTCCCAATTAAAACTGCCCTATCTGACGAAGTTATCGCTCCCACCGCAATGAACGCGGGGAGAATCGTCAGATAGGGCAGTTTTTCTTCAAGGAATTAGTGTGAAGGCACGTGCCTTCACACGCTAGGCGCGGATGATAGCGAGCACCTCGTCGACGATGGCCTGTACCTCGTCAGCGGTCTTGGCCTCAACGTTGAGGCGCAGCAACGGCTCGGTGTTGGAGGCGCGGACGTTGAACCACGCGTCGGTGCCCTTCAGCTGTACGGTCACGCCATCGAGCTCGTCGACGGACTCAATCTTGTCCGCCAACTCATCGAGCACGCGCTGCGTTGTAGCCTTCTGATCCTCCACGGTGGAGTTGATCTCACCCGAGGCCTCATAGCGTGAGTACTGCGCCATCAGTTCGCTCAACGGCTTGTCCTGCTCACCCAGGGCCGCCAATACGTGCATGGCGGCGAGCATGCCGGAGTCCGCATTCCAGAACTCCTGGAAGTAGTAGTGAGCGGAGTGCTCGCCACCAAAGACCGCCTTCTCCTTGGCCATCTGGGCCTTGATGAAGGAGTGGCCCACGCGGGTACGAACGGCCTTGCCGCCCTTCTCCGCGATGAGCTCCGGAACCGTCTTCGAAGTAATCAGGTTATGGATGACGGTGGCACCGGGGAACTTGTCCAGGTAGCGCTCCGCCACCAGCGCACAGATGGCGGACGGCGGCACCGGCTGGCCCTTCTCGTCCACCACGAAGCAGCGGTCGGCATCACCGTCGAAAGCAAGGCCGATGTCCGCCTTCTGCTCAACGGTGAACTTCTGCAGGTCCACCAGGTTCTTCGGATCCAGCGGGTTGGCCTCGTGGTTAGGGAAGGTACCATCCAGCTCAAAGTAGAGGTCACGCACGTCGAAAGGCAGCCCCTCAAAGACCGCCGGGACAGTGTGGCCACCCATGCCGTTTGCGGCATCCACCGCGACGACGAGCGGGCGAGAATTCTCCAGCGGCACCAAGCCGCGCAGGAAGGCAGCATAATCGCCGAGCACCTCGCGCTCAGTCACGGTGCCTGGCTCGCCGTCGAAGGCCGGGGTGCCGTCGATCAGCATGTCCTTAATCTGCTCCAGGCCGGTCTCCTGGCCCACCGGAACAGCACCCGCGCGGCACAGCTTGATGCCGTTGTACTTAGCTGGGTTGTGGGAGGCGGTGAACATAGCGCCCGCACAATTCAGGTGGCCAGCAGCAAAATACAGCTCATCGGTCGACGTCAGGCCGAGCTGGATGACATTGAGGCCCTGCGCGGCAGCGCCCTCCGCAAAAGCGGCGGCCAGCTGCGGGGAGGACGGTCGCATATCGTGGCCTACCGCCACGGTGGTCTCCCCTTCTTCACGGAGGATGGCGGCGAAGGCCGCGCCGGTATCGCGCACGAGGGCGTCATCGATATCCTCGCCCACGACGCCACGGACGTCATAGGCCTTGATCACTGCATTGAGCTGTTCACGAGTTCGCATAGCCCACAAGCATACCCGCGTCGGACGCGGTAATCCGCGTCCGACGGGCTAAAACTCAACTAACGAGCTAGTTAATGTCCGACGGGTTAATCAGTCTCCGACCGATTACTCGGCGTCCGGCACCACCGTCAGGTGTGCGCGGCGGCGCTGGCGGGCGTCGTGGACGCGGCGTGTGCGGAACACGGGGTGATTCGAGTTCCGCGGATCGGCGCCGTCGAAGGTAGCGGAGTAGTCAATGGGATCGGCACCGGAGCCGGCCGTGGAATCATCCACCAGGCCAGTGGTCACTCGCCCGGCCTCCCGAACGGCTTCGGCGAGCGCTGTGAGGTCGTCATCCTCATCAAGCTCGATGCGGTCAACACGCACCATCTCCCAACCTTGCGGGGCGGTGATGCGGGCGCTGTGTTTTTCACACAGGTCCCAAGCGTGGGGATCGGTTTCTTCGGACAGTGGGCCCACGACGGCGGTTTGCTGCGCGTAGGCATAGGTCAACGTCGCCACGGCGGACGGCCGCAGCCGGGGCGGGAGCAATGGCGAGAGCTAGTCACGCGCCCAAGTCTAAACCCTAACTTGAGATTTAGATAGTCCAACGCGGCGCCTCGACACAACCCTCCTTCAGCCCGGCCTAAACTAAGCCGCATGAGCACGCCCCGCCCGCATATCCGCCCGGCCCGCCACCGCCACGGCCGCGGTGCGTGAGCCGCTGCTGCCACACAACACGCCGCGCTATCGCAGCAGCGCCGAGCGCCTCGATGGCGCGCCGGGCTATGCCATCCATAACGCCTTTGCTGAACAGCTCACCGGGCTCGACCTTGCCGTTGATACCGTGCCCCGGATGCGCCTGTCGGTAGACATGACGGTCATGCCGGATGAGATCATCGCCGACGGCCCCGTTCCACTAGGGCGCATCGTGCCTGCGGGCGTGGATTCCGCCGGTCAGCCTACGCGCGCCCGCCTGGTCATTTTCCGCATGCCCATTGAGGAGCGCGTGCAGTCGGCACAGGAGCGCGAGGAACTGCTATCGACCGTGCTTACCGCACTAGTGGCCAATTACCTGAACGTCGATCCCGGAGACATCGATCCGCGCTTTACCTGGTAAACCACTCCTGAAAACCCATCGCTCCCCCTCACCGCTGGGGCTGAGGGCCCAAACGATAAGGGGGAGCGATGACGCTGCACTACTAGATCCGCTGCGCTTAACCGATCTCACGCTTTAATCGGCGGCGCTCACGGTCTGACAAGCCGCCCCAAATTCCAAAGCGCTCATCGTGCTCCAAGGCATATTCGAGGCATTCATCCCGCACTGCACAGGCCTGGCAAATACGCTTGGCCTCGCGCGTCGATCCGCCCTTTTCGGGGAAGAAGGCTTCCGGGTCCGTCTGGGCGCACAGCGCCTGGTCTTGCCACTCCTGCTCGACGGCACCAAAGAGTTCATCGAGCGACATCTCTGCAGCAGCACCGCCACGGAGAATAGCGCTGTTATTCGTTGTATTGTCCACGCCGCTTCCTTTCTCCGAGGTCGTTTCTCTCTTGATTCAGTGGCACCGACCCTACACCGAAACAATTTCTCGGTGCCACGCCCGCCGTGCCGTTGATTACACTGATGTCATTTCACACCGGATCACTAAATATCGTCAACCTGTCGCGGAAGATTTTTGTTGGGCTCCAGCGAAAACGCTGTACAGCATCCTCAACTTTCACATCAGTCACAGATCTCCTAGTTAAGGGGTGATCATCGGGGGTACTACATGTAGTGGCCACCCCCGATCCTGTGAACAATTCCAAGGTTTGTTCGGCGTGTCGCCACCCAGTCGGGCAAAACTCATGGATCTCATTCGCACCATAAAAACCATGCGTCACGGCATGAAAAGAGGCGCCGGGAAGATAACTTCCCAGCGCCAAGACCTGTGTCTATCCCCTGGCTTTGCCCCAGCTAGCTGAGGTGTTTAGGCATCCGAGCTAAAACGCACGCCGGCGTCCGGAATGCTGACACCTGGGAAGACGCGCATGCCGCCCTGCAGCTCGCAACGCGCGCCGATGGTGGCACCTTCGCCGATGACGCAGTTGTCGATGTGCGCGTTGGCACCAATGTGCGCGCCCGAGGCAATGATGGAGTTGTTAATGATGGCGCCCGGCTCGATAGTGACGCCATCGAAGACCACTGTGCCGTCCAAGCGGCAGCCCGCCCCAATCACGGAACCGCGGCCCACGGCCGTGCCGGACAGCAGCAGTACGCCACCGGCGATACCCGCAGACTCATCCACGACAGACTCACCCGTGCGCCCCACCAACAGCGGCGAATGCGCGATACCGCGCACCAAGTCGGAGGAGCCGCGGACGAAATCATCCGGGCGGCCCATATCGCGCCAGTAGGAGTTATCCACGTGGCCTACCACCAGGCGGCCGGACTCCAGCAGCTGCGGGAAGGTCTCGCGCTCCACGGAGACCACGCGGCCAGCCGGAATCGTCTCGATGACATCCTTCTTGAACACGTAGCAACCGGCGTTGATCTGGTTCGTCGGCGGATCCTCGGTCTTTTCCAAGAAGGCCGTTACTCGGCCCTCGGAATCGGTAGGAACGCAGCCAAAGGCACGGGGATCAGCAACGTTAAGCAGGTGCATCGTCACGTCGGCGTCCTTGGAATGATGCGTATCGAGGATGCCGTTGAGATCCATGCCGGACAAAACGTCGCCGTTGAACACCATGACCGTGTCCTGGCGCAGCTTGTCATAGACGTTGCGGATACCGCCGCCGGTACCCAGCGCGGTCTCCTCCACCACGTACTCAATTTCCAGGCCCAGATCGGAGCCATCCCCGAAGTACTCCTCAAAGACCTCCGCCTTATAAGAAGTGGAGAGCACCACGTGCTCAATCCCGGCTTCCTTGATACGGGCGAGCAGGTGCTGGAGGAATGGGTAGTTGGCCGTGGGCAACATCGGCTTCGGCGTGCCAATCGTCAGCGGGCGCAGGCGGGTGCCGCGACCTCCCACCAGAATGACGGCATCGGCCGTCGATCCCCACTGGGGCGCTGATTCAGTCATATCGTTCCTTAATCTCTTTCAGATAAGTCACCGTTAGTGTATAGGCGCGCCTGACTCAGGAGCCGTCGCGGCACGCGCTTAAAATCAGCCCGCGCACCCGCAGCCCCAACCACAAGGCCGCGCGCAGCGGCGCCTGGTACCAGTGCGGGTGCCTATCCGCCTGGAAGCGGTAAGCCGAATCGTGGTGGGCGCGCAGCATCGCGCCACGATGCGCTTTCGTCGAGTGACCCTTAGCGTGGGTAATCACCGCCGTCGGGCACAGGATGTTGCGCCAGCCGGCGCGAGTGAAGCGGTCCCCTAAGTCCACGTCCTCCAAATACATGAAGTAGCGCTCATCAAAGCCACCAATCTGCTCGAAGGCCTCCCACCGCACCAGAAGGCAGGATCCAGACAGCCAACCTGCCGGGCGCTCGCTGTTCATATCGGCGTCATCGCGATAGGCGCGCGACCACGGATTGGACGGCCAAATAGTTCCGAACAGCGCGTGGCCGATACCCGTGAGCAGCGTCGGTACGGCGCGCGCCGAGGGGTAGTTGCTACCATCCGGCTCCACGATGCGCGGGCCTACCGCCGCGGCATCCGGGTGGCGGCGCGCGCACGCAATCAGCTCATCGAGGGAACCCTCACTGAAGGTCACATCCGGGTTGGCGATGAGGAAGAACTCGTCATCGACGCCGTGCGCACGGGCGAAGCGTGCGCCGGCATTCATTCCAGCGCCGTAGCCGATGTTTCCTCCAGTATCGAGGAATTCCACGTCATCATGCTCCCGCGCGGCGGCTTCCGGCACCCCATCGGTTGAGCCATTGTCGGCGAGAACGGTGAGGGTAGGAAGGGACGTCGCCAAGCGCAGCGACTCCAGGAAGTCGCTGAGGTAGCGGCCAGGCGAAAAGGTCACCGTGACCACGGCCAGGGGTTTCTGTAAATTCTTCACGATGCTCTTGAGAGTACCCAACGCCGGCGTGCGCACGCGCCCGCGACACTGCTTCACGGTTTTGCAGCGTGCTCACTTAAACTAGTCCCGTGACTTCCCCGAATTCCCCGCGCGCCGCCCGCCACATTCAGGCCGCGCCCTCGCAGTCCGCGCCCACCGCCCAACGAGGATCGACGCCACTCAAGGCCGTCGTCGCCTTCCTATCCGCAGTGGTCCTCGTGCTCTCCGGCGTGGGTTACTTCACCGTGGGCAAGCTGGGAAATGACATCTCCTCCGCCTCCAATCTGGCACTCGGCAATCAGGGCGGTTTTAAGGACAACGGCATCGATGGCGCGGTCGATATCTTGCTCGTGGGCAAGGACTCGCGCACCGATGCCAAGGGGAATCCGCTTTCCGAGCAGGAGCTGGCGGACCTGCATGCCGGTGTGGATGAGGGCGAGGAAAACACCGACACCATCATGGTGATCCGCATCCCCAATGATGGCTCGCGAGCTACTGCAGTATCCATCCCGCGCGACACCTACGTCCACGACGAGGACTTCGGAAACACCAAAATCAACGCCGTCTTTGCGCTGCACAAAGCAGACAAGATGGAACAGCTGCAACAGGAAAACGCGGAAGCCGAAGCAGCTGGTGAGAAGCCGCCCCACACCGAAAAGGAGATGGAGAAGGAGAGCACCGAGGCCGGCCGCGCTGGTCTCATTTCGATGGTGCACAAGCTCACCGATGTCAACGTCGACCACTATGCTGAGGTGGGCCTCTTGGGCTTCGTGCTGCTTACCGACGCCGTCGGGGGCGTCGACGTCTGCCTCAACGACGCCGTCGATGATCCGATGTCGGGCGCCAAATTCCCGGCTGGGCGCCAAACCTTGCAGGGCTCCGAGGGCCTGTCCTTCGTGCGGCAGCGCTACGAGCTACCGCGCGGTGACCTTGACCGCATCGTGCGCCAGCAGGCCTACATGGCATCGCTGACGTCGAAGGTGCTGGATTCGGGCACGTTGACCTCTCCGGGCAAGCTCAACAAGATTGCTGATGCCGTTGAGCGCTCCGTAGTCATCGACGACGGTTGGGACATCATGGGCTTTGTCACCCAGCTGGCCGGGCTAGCCGGCGGCAACGTGACGTTTACAACGATCCCGGTGACCTCCATTACCGGCGTGGGCGACTACGGCGAATCGGTGGTGACCATCGATACCGCGGAGGTACACCGCTTCATGGATGATTTGGCCAAGTCCCAGGAGAAGGCTGAGGAGGACGAGAAGTCCGAAGACGCCGCCACCGACAAGGCTGCCGAGGAAGGCGAGAAACCCGTGGCGGAGGACCTCAACCTGCACGTCCTCAACGCTGGCACCGTCGACGGCATGGCCGGTGGAATCGGCGCCTGGTTGAAGAACGTGGGCTACACCGTTGAGCGCACCGCCAACGCGCAGTCGGGTCTATACACCGAATCGCAGATTGTTGCCGCAGATGCCAACGACGAGCGCGCTCTAGCCCTAGCCGAGCAGCTAGGTGGCCTGCCGGTCACGGCCAACGAGGAGCTCGAGCCGGACACCTTCATCGTGGTGGCTACGGATGACTACTCCGGTCCGAAGGACGACTCCGCGCAGGAAGAAGAGGCTGCTGCGGAGCCCGACCAAGGCGGCGATACTCAGCAGGTAGGTACCCCAGGCGATGACTTCGGTACCGCGGAGGTTTCGCCTGAGATCGACGCGGGCGGCGATGGCCCGCGCTGCGTGAATTAAGAGCGTCGTGGCGGGGCGAGTGCCTGCCCCCTACGATGGGCGGACATGGAACTCCTACAGCATCTCCTGTCCGCCGATGCCTCTGCTCCCCGGCTCAGTGTTTATAACGAAACTGACGGCACCCGCATGGATTTCTCGGCGCAAACGCTGGAGAACTGGACCTCCAAGATCGCCAACATGCTGCTGGAAGAGCTCGACCTCGAACCAGACACGGATTCCCGCATCCTCATCGACCTTCCGGTGTCCTGGCAGGCAGCCGTCATTGCACTTGGGGCTCTAGCCACGGGCATCTCCTTCGACATAACCGACGGTGCGGCCGCTACAGAGCCGCACGCCGACGATATCGCCGTGGTGTTCACCTCTCCGGAGGCCTACCTCAAGGCTGCGGCGGACGCGGGCACCGGCTCTGCATCGGCCCCACTGGTCGACACGGTTCTCGTCACGCAGGATCCTTTTGGCCGCGGCGTTGTCGAAAGCGGCGGCGAGCTGCCGCTGGGCACCATCGACTTCGGCCCCACCGTGCGCTTCTATGGCGATCACTTCTATGGCACCACTACCCCACTACCGGAGCTTTTCCCCACCGAGTTGGGCGCTGAGCGCGTGCTTTCACAGGGTTGGACGGACAGCGCTTCCTTCCAGCGGGCCGTCCTCGAACCACTGGCTGCGGGCGGCTCCGCCGTCATTGTGGCGGGCCTGTGCTCGGCCGACCGCTTGGAGGACATCGCAGACAACGAGAAGGTCACCGTCCGCTCCTAAACGCCGTCATGAGATAGTAGAGCAATGTTCAGCTGGCTCTATATCTTCATCGGCATGCTCATCCTCGTGGGCACAATCTGCCAGGGAACCATCGGATTTGGGCTGGGCACCATCGCCACCCCCATCTTGGCGCTCATCAAGCCGGAGCTGGTTCCCACGCTCATCCTCCTGCTGGCATTCGTCATCTCAACTACCACGATGCTCAAGGCACGCTCGGCGGTGTCCTGGGACATCGTGGCCATTTCTTCCATCGCGCGCATCCCCGGCTCGCTCGCGGGTGCGTGGGCGATTGCTTCCCTCTCCCACCGCGGGCTCTCCCTTTTCATCGGCTGCGCCGTCATCTTTGCCATGACCTTGTCCAGCCTCGGCTGGTCTCCCAAGCGCACCACTGCCAACATCGCTGTCGCGGGTGCTGCTTCCGGGTTTCTGGGCACGTCGACGTCCATCGGTGGACCGCCCATGGCGCTGGTGCTTAAAGGCTACGACCCAGCCCGCATACGCGGCACGCTGTCGGGCACCTTCATCATCGGTTGCACCATCTCGCTGGCAATCTTGGGCTTGAGCGGGCAAATCACTAGCGTACAGCTCACCGCCGCCGCGGCCTACCTGCCGGTAGCCATCGTGGGCCTCATCGCCGCCGGCTACCTCAACCGTTTCATCAACGCCAAGGTTCTCAACCGCATCGTCCTCGTCGTAGCTATCAGCGCGGCCTTAGCGCTCATTGTTGAGGGGCTGGTTGCTGCCTAGTATCCGCAACATGCCGTGAGTTTTCTTGCTCGACTGCTAGGACCGCAGCTCACCCCTCCCAACAGCCCTAGCTAACAAAACAAAGAACTCGCCTCAAGCCCTAGCGTGGGCTCGAGGCGAGCTTTTGTCCGTTACTCCAGTTTGGTTAGCGGTTGAGCTGGCATCGGAGAGGCTGCTCACTCAAGGCGCGCCCCATTTCCTCAGCTGCGAACAACTGAAGATTGGCCAAAGACCGTTCGGAGTAATAAGCGGCATGAGGGGTGAGGATAGTGTTCGGAGCGGTCCGAAGCGGGTGGCCTTCCTCGAGGGGCTCACTTTCCATGACGTCGAGTGCTAGGCCTCCTAAGCGGCCTTCGGACACTGCGCGTGCTGCCGCCTCAGTGTCAAGAAGCGCTCCGCGGGCGGTGTTCACGATGATTGCTTCGTTCGACAGCTTGCCAATCTCAGCGTCACCAATGATGTGATACGTGCTGTCAGTAAGCGGGGCGTGGATTGAAACAACATCTGCTCGCGAAAGCAGTTCATCTAGTTCGACAACCTCAACGTTTTCCTTTGACAACAGATCTTTGTCAACAAAAGGATCGTAGGCAATGGTGGTCGCTCCAAAAGCTTGCATGCGCTTTGCAACTTTGAGACCAATTTGTCCAGTCCCGACAGTGGCATAAGTAAGATCCGAGACTGCCGGAATCCGCCCAACTTCTGGAGCAGCAATCCACCCGTCATTCGCACGAACAATATTCGAGTGGTAGGTCAAAACCTTTCTGACCGCTGCCAAGGCAAGCATTACAGTGTGGTCTGCGACTGTGTCAGCACCGTAATCTGGAACGTTGCAGACTCGGACCCCAAGTTCGGTTGCTGCTTGCATATCGATTGTCTCGTAGCCCATTCCATATCGAATCACGGTCGCACCGGGGGCAAGACTTTCGAGTACCTTACGGGTGATTTGGGCATAAGCAAGGATTACGACATCAGCACCCTTGGTAGCTGCGATAACTTCGTCTTCTTGGAGAACGTCGCTATGTACCTCAAGCGTTGCGCCGTTTTCAGCAGCAATTCGCTCTTCGTCAGCTAGGTTGGGAAATTCATGATCGGTGATTACTACACGCTTGTTAGTCATTGGTGCCACGTCCGTTCTTCAAGTCGTTAATGAAACCGGCTCGTGCTGCTGCGATATCACTGGACGTGGTGATGAAACGGAACCCTTGCTCTCGGCGTTTGTTAGCTTCAGTACCGTGGCTGCAATGGATTCCAGGAATTTTACCAGCGTCCTGGATGATTCCGAGGACTTTGGCGATAGCATCAGTTGTAACTTGCTCTTCCGGTCCCGGAGTCGAGCCGACAGCTAGTGCTAGGTCCGATGGGCCAATGTAAATTCCGTCGACTCCTTCGACACCACAGATTTCTTCTGCGTTGGAAAATCCTTCAGCGTTCTCAATCATGACGAAAAGAAGGGGAGGCTTGATATCAGAGGTGTTCACGGGGTCACCTTTGACAATCGGAGCGGTAGGGCCGAAGGAACGGTTTCCTCCGTGATCCGGATAACGGAGAGCGTCTGCAGCTGCCTTCGCCTGTTCCTTGTTGGAGACGAGAGGAACGATAATGGCTTCGATCCCAGCATCGGCGAGCATTCCAATTTCAGTGAATCGGTTGTCAGCGACTCGTGCCGTCACAAGAGAGTCACCGCCGGCGCGAATCGCGTCGCTGAGGCGGAGGATGTCTTCATTGCGGGCGAAGCCATGCTGCATGTCGATACAGACGTAATCGAATCCAATGGCAGACGAAGCCCGAGCGAGGTCGGTGCTGGTAGTCATCAGCCACTGGCCGTGGTAGATTGCGCCGTTTGCGAGATTTTCGCGATGGTTAGTCATTGTGTACAACTCCTTAAAGTAGGCCGACGGAAAGCGCCGGAATGAAACTTACGATGAGGCCCACGAGAACCAAGAGGAGGAACCCGGGGATGATTGCGACCACTGTTTTTTGTGGTCGAATTTTGGCAACGCCGGAGACGATAAACAAGTTAACGCCAAGGGGCGGGGTGATGAAGCCGATCGATAGAACGAGAACGACGATGACACCAATTTGAATAGGATCCATTCCTGCCAGTGATAAGACGGGAACAAGAATGGGGCTGATAATTGTGATCGCAGCAATTGTCTCCATGAAGGTGCCGAGCAAAACAAGAATCAGGTTCACGATGATAATGATCACCAGTGGGTTATCTGAAAGGTGACTCAAGGCATTTACGATAGCCTGAGGAGCTTCTTCGATGGTGAGGAAGAGACTAAATACTGCAGCTGCGGCGACAATAATCATCAGGCCGCTGGACGTCAGCGCAGCGGAGTTGAAGGTTTCCATGATGCCGCGGAAGTCCAGTTCCTTGTAGATAACCATGCTGACGAGGACTGCATAGACGACTGCAATGACAGCTGCCTCTGTAGGCGTGAAGATGCCGCCGTAGATTCCTCCGAGAATGATAATTGGTAGGAAGAGGCCTGCCTTTGCGCCGTTTACTTGGTGCAGTCGCTCTCTCAATGTGGACTTCTCGGTACGACCAACGTTGTTCTTCTTGGCGTAGTAGATAGCCCATCCAATAAGCACTACACCCATCAAGATTCCTGGGACGATCGCTGCAAGGAAGAGATCCCCGATACTCGTGCCTGTTACGACGCCGAAGATAACGAGGGGGATGGACGGGGGAATGACAACGCCAATCGTTCCAGCCGAGGCGATGAGAGCCGCGGAGAATTGCTTGGAATACCCTATCTTGATCATCTCTGGAATCATGATGCCGCCGATTGCAGCTACGGTTGCGGGGCCCGACCCAGAAATCGCAGAGAAGAACATTGCGGTCAAGACCGCTGCAACTCCGACACCACCGGGAATATGCCCCACGAAGGAATTCGCCACATTGAACAGGCGGCGGGAAATGCCGCCCTTACCCATTATTAGGCCGGCAAGAATAAAGAAAGGAACGGCGAGAATTGGGAACGAGTCGTTTGCAGTAGTCAGGTATTGCGCAATCATTCCGTACGAGATACCGGGATTGAACAAGAAGATTGTGAGCAATCCTGCTGCAAGCAGTGAGTACGCAATCGGAATACCTAGGGCAAGTGCTGCGAAAAGCGTTATCAAGAGACAAGCCAGACTCATGATTGTGTCCTTTCGGCAAGTTCTAGCTCAAGGTTGTCATCCAAGAGGGGTGACGTTCCTAGCCAGATTTGGCCACTTGTTTGCAACATGCGGAGGCAACACAGCACGAGGCCGAACGGCAGAGCCGAGTAGACGACCCACATTGGAAGCTGAAGTGCTGCAGACGTTTGTCCGAGTTGAAAGAGGGTAGTCGCAATCTGTATTGCAAAAACAAGGAGGATGATGTTGACAATGAAGCAGGCGATGATTACAAACTGCATGGCAATCTTCTTGACCCCGCCTTTAAGCTTGGACGTCAGCACATCAATTGCAATGTGTTCTCCTCGAAGCGTCACGATTCCCAGGAGCAAGAAATTCATCCAAATGAACATGTATCGAGAAAGCTCCTCGCTCCACGAGAGCGAATTTTGAAGGATGAATCGTGAAAAGACTTGGACAAACAAGAGAATGGTCATGATGCCGAGGATTCCGGCGCCAATGTATTCATCAACGTAAAGCTTGTGGTGGGACGTGCCACGTGTTTCTTCGCTATGCACGGCTGGCCTCCACTGCTTTATTCATATCGTCAATAATTTGGTCTCCAAGCAACCCACGGAGGTATGGCTCCGCTGCGGCGGACATGATCTCGCGCATTTGGTCGCGTTCATGGTTCGAGATATCGCGGATTTCCACTCCACCCTCAAGGATGGCGTTCTTCGACTTCTCTTCGTCTTTGATTGCTTCTTCTCGGCAGTATTGCGTGGAAAGCGTGCCTGCTTCCTTGACCAACTCCTGAAGTTCTAAAGGAAGTTCATCGAAGAATTTCTTACTCAAGAGGAGCGGCATGGGGGTGTACACATGGTTGGACATCACCATATACTTTTGAACTTCATAAAACTTTTGGGAGGCGATGAGAGCCAGTGGGTTTTCTTGGGCGTCAATCGTTCCCTGCTGAAGTCCTGTGTACACCTCAGTGAAAGCCATCGGTGTTGCACTGGCACCGGTGGCGTTCCATGCTCGGATCTGCGTCGGGTTCTCCAGTGTTCTAACTTTGAGGCCTTTGAGTCCTTGGGGGAGTTCCAAGTCTTTAACTTTGTGTGTCAGATTCCGGAATCCATTTTCCCAGTAACCCAACCCCACAATTTGAACATCCTCGAGTTCCTTCAGCCGTGCTTGTCCGAATTCACCGTCTAGCACTGTAAATGCTTCGTCCCGGGAATCGAACTTGAACGGCAAATCCCAGACGTTCATGTTCTTGGAAAACGCGGCGAGCGGAGAGGTTGACGGTGCGGTCGCCTGAATGTTGTTGAGCTGGACGGATTCAATGAGCTGTCGGTCTCCGCCGAAAACTCCATTGGGGAAAACCCTTGCGTTGATTCTTCCCTCGCTGCCCTTATTGATGTGATCTGCAAAAAGCATGTAAGCACGATGCGTAAAGTGATCGGTCGTCGTGGCATGAGCAATGACGAGATCGAACTCTGCTTTGGCTGAGGAACCAGCCGCACGCGAACCAGAGCAAGAGCTTAAAGTGCTGGATAGAGCCGCAGCGCCCATGGCTCCTAGGAATCCACGCCTAGAAATCCTTGTGTTTAAGACGCCTTGGGCCTTGGTCGAAATGCGCAACCCTGAACCCTCCTTTCCTTGTCTTGTGAGAGCCAATTAACTGTTTACTGTTAACAGTTAATTGTGGGATACAATACGGAGGTGCTACAACTGAGTCAAGAGTCATAGGAGAAAAAATGATCGTAAGGCAACAATCGCTGGGTGTTCAGGTAGCCGAGTCACTACGCATCGAGATCTTTTCAGGGGCTCTCCCAGAGGGGACCCCACTTACGGAGCCTTGGCTTTCTCGCGAATTTGAGGTGAGCCGGGGGCCGGTACGCGATGCAATTGCAAAGCTTGAAGCCGATGGCTTAATTCAGCAAGATGGGCGAAGCTACAAAGTGAGCGATCGCATTAATGAAGTGGTCAAAGAGCTGTATGAGCTTAGGTTTCTTTTGGAGCGCCGTGCAATTGAGATAGCGCTGGAAAGAGATGCCGACTGGTCCGCGACGACAGAAGCTTTGGATGCTTTTGCCCGGGCAGCGAACAATAATGACTTGGACAGCGCAAGAGATGCAGACTTTCGATTCCATCAATCGTTCTTATCAGCTTCCGAAGGTCGACTCGCTTTGAGCATGTGGGAAATCTGTGAAAGGAATTTCAAAGCATTGCTCTTGGTCAACCGCGCTCAGGATGACGACATTCAAAATGAGGTCAAGATTCATGAAGAGTTACTCAACTCTGTTGCTGATGGATCGGGCTGGGAAGAGAAATTGCGTGAGCACTTCGAGATTGCCTCACACCGGTTTTCAAATCGGGAGAAGGCACTGTAGCTTACACTGACTTCATCTTGCCAAGAAAATAGTGTTGACGAGTATTCAAGTCACTGTGTGAATGGGCGAAGCTACCCTCACCGGAGTTGGCCCCTGATTTGGTAACTAATGCCAACCATACGAACCGGCGATAACCTTCAGCCCATTCGGTTACAAGAGTTGCCGAGTCCCCTGAATGGCCAATTGAGTCTTTCCTACACAGATCATTGAACGGTTTTGGCCGGTGCCCTATAGGGTTTGTGGGACTCTTCCCTAGCCAGATTGCATGAGCGAGTTTTCACTTGGCCGGGCACGAGCACCTGAACACCCAAGCCACAGGAGCCGTCAAAGATGAACCTGCCGCCCTTTTGCACCAAATCTTTGGCAACTGGGGCAGATTTATCCACCGCCCACCAAGCGCGCACACCGCTCAGCGCCAAGAACCAGACCCTAGCGAAGCGACCCCGCAATAAAACTACGGAAGCGCTCAGCAATCTGCGCAATTTCCTGCCCCGCGAAGTGGCCCGGGGACCATGCCGCCACGAGTGGAACCCCGCCCAGAGCACGCTCGCCGTCCACCACATCAAAGCTCACCAGCCGCGCCGGCTGCAGCTCCGTCATTAAAGCTACGGCACGTCCGGCACGCGCCAAGGCGCATAACGTCGCCGTATCATCGCACTCCACGTGCGAACCCAGGGCATAGCCGGCCGTGCCCACGAAGGAATCCACCACCCCGCGGGACACGCTGCGCCGCGAGGGCAGAGCCACCTTTTCTTGCAATAACCGTCTAGCCTCCACGCTGGTCGAACCCGCGCACTCCAGCGCCAAGGGGTGCGTCGGCGGCACCCAGGCGCGCACCGGAATCGTGCCCAAAGCCAGCGAGGCCACGTCATTGCCCGGCGGGATGGTGGCAATCACCACGTCGGCGGAGCCTTCCAGCGCGTCGAACACGTCGTAGTGCGTAACCGGGGTCGTGGTGAGCAGAGGGATAGTCGAGCCAGCGGCCTCAATAAAGGGAGCGAGAAGCGTCGAAATCGTCGTCGGCGTAGCAGCCACGCGCAGCGCCGGGATACTGCCCGCGCGAAGTGCCTCTACTGCCTGCCCGGCGCGCGCGGATTCGGCGAGGAGGCGGCGGCACGTCGGAATGAGGGCGTGTGCCGCGTCGCTGAGCGCCAGTGCGGAACCAGCCCGCACGAAAAGCTCCAGGTCCAGCTCTTTTTCAAAGCGCCGCAGCTGCCGGCTCAGCGCCGGCTGGGTAATGCCCAGGCGCGCCGCGGCAGCGGTCACCGTGCCAGCTTCGGCGACCGCAAGGAAATATTTGGCCTTCACCATGTCCATTCCCTTACTTCTACCACTACCAATACCTTGAGGGTATGGCTTTCCAGCTTTTTCGACATTAGACAACATGGCATCACCAAAGAATAATGAGACCACTACCACAACAACACCAGGGAGGTTTCCATGTCACACGTCGGCGCCGCCATTGCCGAATCCCTCGCCGCGCACAACGTCACCCGCGCTTTCCTCGTGCCCGGCGAAAGCTTCCTGCCCGTGCTCGACGGCCTCTACGATTCCCCCGTGAAGGCCATCGTCACCCGCCACGAAGGCGGTGCCACCTACATGGCCGAAGCCCACGGCAAAGCCACCGGACAGCCCGGCGTCGCCATGGTGACGCGCGGCCCCGGCGCAGCCAACGCCTACGTGGGCATCCACACCGCCTGGCAGGATGCCACCCCGCTCGTTCTCTTCGTTGGCCTTATCCCCATCTCGGATCGTGACCGCGAGTCCTTCCAGGAGTTCGATCCCAAGGCGTGGTTCGGCACCCAGGCCAAGCAGGTCTTTGTCCTCGACGATCCGTCGCGCGCCTCCCGCGTCGTGGCCGAAGCTTTCTTCCAAGCCCAGCAGGGCCGCCCCGGCCCCGTCATCGTGGGCCTGCCGGAGGATATTCTCCACCAGGAGTTCACCGGCAGCATCCACCCACCCATCCCGGTGTCGGAAGGCGCGCTTTCCGACGATCACCTGGACCTCCTCTCCCGCGAGCTGAGCCGCGCAGAGCGACCACTCATTTTTGCCGGCGGTCCGCGCTGGACCCCGGAGGCCGCTGAAAAGATCACTCGCTTCGCCGAAGAGCACCGCATCCCGATCATTCAAGACTTCCGCGCCGCTGACCGTGTACCTTTCGACTCCCCCGCCAACGCCGGCTGGCTCGGCTATGGGCGCGACCCACGCGCGGCGCAACTTTTGGAAGCAGCCTCCCTCGTCATCGAAATCGGTGCCGTTCTCGGTGATGTTCCTACCGACGGTTACACCTTGCGCCAGTCACCGCAGGCACGCAACATCGCCATCAACCCCGATACCAGCCTGCGCGGCCACTCGGTGGCGCTGGTAGAGCACATCGTGGCGAGCCCTGTGGCCTTCGCTCACACCCTGGACCGCTTAAGCGTCGAGGGCAAGGACAAGCGCGGCGAATGGTTCGACGCCACGCACGCGAACCACCTCGACTTCGCCACCCTCCCCGAGCCCGCGGACTACCGTCCCGGTAAAGAAGGCACCGCCCACATGGAGGCCGTCTTCGCAGCACTCCACGAGCAGCTGCCAACGGATTCCATCTATACCTTCGGCGCCGGCAACCACTGCATCTGGGCCCAGCAGTTCCTGCGCTCGCAGGTCTACCCCTCCCAGTTCAGCGTGCGCAACGGCTCGATGGGCTATTCCATCCCGGCCGCAGTAGCCACCAAGCTGCAGTTCCCGGAGCGCACCGTTGTCACCGTTGCCGGGGACGGCGAATACCTCATGAACGGCCAAGAGCTGGCCACCGCGCTGCAATACGGTGCGCCTTTTCTCATCATCGTCATGTCCAATGGCGAGTTCGGAACCATCCGCGATCACCAGAAGAAGCACTTCCCCGACCGCGTTTCCGGCACGCAGCTTGTCAACCCGGATTTCGCGGCGGTTGCCCGCAGCTTCGGCGCCCACGGCGAACTCATCACAGATGACGCTCAGGTGCCGGAGGCCGTGGCCCGCGCCCTGCGCGCCATCGCCGAGGACGGCGTACCAGCGCTTCTCAACGTCATCACCGACCAGGCCCATTCCCTGCCTATCCCGCCCTCCCCGGTTTTACACACCGACGAAACGCCCACCAGCTAAAGGAGGCTCACCATGAGCACGACACATACTCCTCCAACTTCGAATGCCGTACCCGCTAGCCAGCTGAAGGAAGGCGAGCACATTGTGGGCGATGGGGTCGTCGCCAAGCAGCGCCCCGCTGCCTCCACTGCATCGTGGATCATTACGCTCTTCGGCACCGCCGTGGGTGCTGGCATCCTCTTCCTACCGCTGAATGCCGGCGGTTTCGGGTTCTGGCCGCTGGTCTTTGCCACGGTCTTCATCTTCCCCTTGGTGTACTTTTCGCACCGCACCTACGCGCGGATTGTTGCGGGCGCGCCCACAAAGGACCACGGCAAGGACATCCTCGAGTTGGTCTCCCAGTATCTGGGCAAGGGCCAAGGAATCGTCTTCGCGGTGCTGTACTGGATCACGGTCTTTTCCACCGTCCTCATCTACGGTGTCTCCATCACCAACGCGGTGGATAGCTTCATTGTCAACCAGCTGGGCGGGCCGTCGCTCGACCGGTGGCTGCTGGCCATGCTCTGCGTGGGCGTGATGACCGGTGCCTTCGCCATCGGCCGCAAGCCGATGATCTGGCTGGCCCAGGTGTTGGTCTACCCGCTGATTATCGCCCTGGCCGTCACCTCCATCTACCTCATCCCGCGCTGGGACCTCCAGAGCTTCATCCATTTCGATGACGGCTCGAATGGCTACGGCGGCATCATCAAGGGCATCTTCCTCATCCTGCCGGTGCTGGTCTTCTCCTTCTCCCACATGGCGGCGCTGTCGCAGTTCGCCATCGACATGCAGCCGCAGTATGGCGAGAAGACCGAAAAGCGCGTTTCCCGCACGGAGTTCTACACCGCTATCCTGCTCGTCGTGTTCACCATGTTCTTCGTGTGGTCCTGCGTCCTCGCACTCGGCGCCGACGGCATGAATGAGGCCCTCGAGCAAAACATCCCGGTGCTCTCCTATTTCGCCAACGTCACTGGCACTCCGTTCATGGCTTACATGGCCCCCATCGTGGTCATCTGCGCCATCGTCTCCTCCTACTTCGGCCACATGCTCGGTACAGAAGAAGGCACGGAGTACCTGCTGAAGAACGCCGCGCCGAAGCTGGCGGAGAAGGTCTCGCACCGCACGCTGCTCAACATCATTTATCTCATCGCCTTCGTGTGCACCACGCTCGTGGCAATCTTCAACCCCTCCATCATTTCCATGATTTCGGTTGTCTCCGGTGTCTTCGTGGCGTTCATCGTCTACCTGGTTCCGGTGTATATGTTCAAGAAACTGGACGTGTACAAGCAATTCCGCAATGACCCGTGGAACTACTTCGTCTTCGGTATGGGCCTGCTAATTATGGCCGTGACCATCTGGGACATGATTTAGAAAGGACGTGAAAATGCTTCGTAATGATCTCTCAAGCTTCCCCGAGTACAAGGTGGGCAAGGACTTCCCCAACGCGCTCAAGCTCTCATCCAATGAGGTCCCCTTCCCACCCGCCGAGGACATTATTGCCGCGGTTGCCGACGCCGCCCGCACCACCAACCGCTACCAGCAGCCCGGCAGCCTGGAGCTCACCAACGCCTTGTGCAATTACCTGGGGGTTCCGGCGGATCACATCTTCGTCTCTGCGGGCTCCACGCCCATCCTGCAGGCCACCATCTTGGCGTCCTGCCACACCGGCGATGAGGTCATCGTGCCTTGGCGCAGCTTTGAGGCTTACCCCCTCTACGTGCGCATGGCCGGCGCGGAACCGATTCTGGTCCCGCTCACGGAGGATTACCGCGTCGATTTGGAGGCAGTCCTTGCCGCCCTGACGGAGAAGACCAAGCTCATCATCCTGTGCAACCCCAACAACCCGACGGGCACCGTCATCACGCGCGGTGAATTCCGCGCCTTCATGGACCGGGTGCCCGAGGATGTCGTGGTCCTGCTGGATGAGGCCTACTGGGAGTACAACGACGCCCCCGATACCCCAGATTCAGTCGAGGAATACCAGCGCTACCCCAATCTGCTCGGCGTGCGTACCTTCTCCAAGGCGTGGGGCTTGGCCGGCATGCGCGTGGGCTACGCGGTGGCAGGACCGGAAATCATCAACGCGCTGCAGCTGCTCTCCCTGCCGCTGACGGTGACCGCCATGGCGGAAACTGCCGCGGTGGAGGTGCTCAAGCGCCACGACGAGCTTGCCGACGCCGTCGAGATCACCAAAGCACAACGCGACCGCGTCTGCGCGGAGCTGGGAGCCGAGAAGTCCTACGGCAACTTTGTGTGGCTGCCGCGCGCGGATGCCGCGGAGGTAGAGACGAAAATGCTCGATGAAGGCGTGGTCATCCGCCGCTATCTCGACGAAGGCGTGCGCGTGTCCATCACGGACGAAGCCGAGACCACCCAGTTCTTGGAAGCCTGGCGCCGCGCAGGCATTGAGCCTTGGCGGGGCTAGGTGGCCTCCTTCTTTCACCCCCTCAGCCCAAGTGCCCCATAAGCCCATACTGAGACAAATGACATAAAACGCAAGAAACTTGCAATAAGTCACATACAACCCCATAATGGGGCGCAACCCATACACACTTCAATCATTGGAGGATGAAGCAATGTCCGGATTTCGCGTAGAAAACCCCGCTACCGGTGAGGTTCTCGAGACTTTTGATCACGCTACTGACCAGGAGGTCCTGGCCGCCGTCGACTCCGCGCACGAGGCATTCCTCAGCTGGCGCGAGACCCCGATCGAGGAGCGCGCCAAGGTAGTCACACGCGTTGCCGAGCTCTTCGAAGAGCGCAAGGATGAGCTCGCAGAGATCATCGCTACCGAAATGGGCAAGCCGATCTCCGAGGGCGTCGAGGAGGCTGAGTTCAGCGGCGCTATCTTTAGCTACTACGCCGACAACGGCCCCAAGTTCGCCGCCGACGAGGAAATCCCCGTCGAGATGGACGGCAAGGGCTACATTCAGCGCCGCCCCATCGGCGCTCTGCTGGGCATCATGCCGTGGAACTTCCCCTACTACCAGGTCGCGCGCTTCGCCGCCCCGAACCTGATGCTCGGCAACACCATCGTCTTGAAACACGCCACCATCTGCCCGCGCTCCGCGCTTGCCATCCAGAAGATCATGGATGATGCCGGTGTTCCCAAGGGCGTCTACACCAACGTCTTCGCTACTCACGAGCAGGCAGAGAAGATCATCGAGCACAAGGAGCTGCGCGGTGTGTCCCTCACCGGCTCCGAGCGCGCTGGTGCTGCGGTGGGCTCTCTGGCTGCGAAGAACCTCAAGAAGGCAGTTCTCGAGCTCGGTGGCTCCGACCCGTACGTCATCCTCGACACCGATGACGTCAAGCAGGCAGCCAAGGACGCGTGGGAGACCCGCATGTACAACACCGGCCAGGCGTGTAACTCCAACAAGCGCCTGATCGTGATGGACGATATCTACGACGAGTTCGTCGCTGAGCTGGTCGAGCTCGCAAAGGCTATGAAGCCTGGTACCCCGCAGGAGGCTTCCGAAACCGTCTACACCCCGTTGTCTTCGCGCAGCGCGGCAGAAAACCTCAAGGATCAGATCGACCGCATCGTGGCCGCCGGCGCCACCCTGCACGTCGGCGGTGAGCTGGCGGATGAGAAGTCTTCTTACTTCAGCCCCGCCGTGCTGACCGATGTCCCGGTTGGCTCTGATGTCTACTACGAAGAACTCTTCGGCCCCGTGGCGACCGTGTTCAAGGTCAGCAGCGACGAAGAGGCTCTCGAGCTGGCCAACGACACCCAGTACGGCCTGGGCGGTTGCGTCTTCTCCAAGGACGTCGAGCGCGCTGAGAAGATTGCCCAGCGCCTGGAGGTCGGCATGTCCAACGTCAACACCTACGCGGCGGAGGGCGCCGAGGTCCCCTTCGGTGGTGTGAAGAACTCCGGTTACGGCCGCGAGCTGGGCCCCTACGGCATGGATGAGTTTGTCAACAAGCGCACCTACTTCGTGGCCAACTAAGGAGATCCCATGACGTCACTAGGAAACTTCGTTCTCGAGGTCCACACCGCGCTTTTCGACGGCCACGATACCTCCGTCCTGGACAAGCACTTCGCCGACAACTTCGTGGAGCACTCTCCCCTCATCGCTAATGATGCAGAAGGTCTCAAGAAGTTTGTCACGGATCTGGGCGAGGGTCTGAAGTACACCAACGCCCGGGTGATTGCCGACGAAGCCAACGGCCTCGTCGCTTTACATGGTCGCTTCGACGGCATCGAGGATGAGCCGTTCGTTGGTTTCGATATCTACCGCGTCGAGGGCGACAAGATTGTCGAGCACTGGGACAACCTCGTTCCCCTGGCAGAACCGAACGCAAGCGGCCGCACGCAGCTCGATGGCGCTACCGAGATCGGTGATGAGAGCCTCACCGAGCAGAACCGAGAGTTCGTCATCGAGTTCTTCACCCGCTCGCTCATCGGCGCCGATTACTCCGGCTTCATCGACAACACCCGTGATGATCAGTTTGCCCAGCACTCCCCTGATATCGCCGATGGCGCCCAGAACTGCGTCGATTTCCTCACCAAGCTGCAGGAAGACGGCGAGGGGCTGGAGTATGAGCGCATCCACCGCACGGTTGCACAAGGACAGTTCGTTCTAACCCATTCCGAAGGCAGCATCGCTGGTGCGCGCCATTCCTATTGCGAGCTGTGGCGCGTCGAGGACGGCAAGCTCGTCGAAATGTGGGATGCCATTTCTGAGGTCCCGTCCGACGACGAGGCGCTTCATAAGCACGGCATCTTCTAGGCCATAGCCTCGGTTGCAAACCTAGGCAGCATGCCGAAAGGCTGGGCCGCTCCTTGATACGGGGAGCAGCCCAGCCTTTTCGTGTTTTCGGCGCGATCTGGAACCAGGTCCGGGCCGAAACTGCCCGTTCTGCCAAAACCCTCGCTCCTGACTCAAGATCTGGCCCGAACTTTGGCAACTAGGCGAGTTCGTCGCGTCTAAAAGTGCCGCATCTAAAGCCGGCTCTAAGCCCAGCCTGCCGGCACCAACCCGAGGATGGAAATGATCGAGTAGATGAAGGCCAAGACATAAACCACGATGATGGTGCCCTGAATTACCGGGTGAGCGAGTCCGCCCACGTTCCAGCCCGGGTCGCGGTCTCCCTTCTTCCGGGAGGCGTGCAGCAGCATCACCGGGATGACGGACATGATGGCGCCTGCGAAGCCACCGGCATAGGACAACGCCGCAACGAAGCCTCCGAGACCAGCAATGGAAATCACCAGTGGCGGAACAACCGTCAGCGCCACTGCCACGATGCGCTGTCCCTTCACGCCTTCCCAGTGGAAGATGTCCAAGACGTTGCGCATGGTGGTAAAACCAATCGCCAAGAACGACGTCAGCATGGCCGCCAGCGCAAAGATATTGGCCAAGTAGTAGGCCACCGGGCCCAGTGCCTCACCCCAGGCAATGGTCACCACCTCGGTGACCTCCATGCCAAGCAGACCAAGGGCGGCAAAAGGAACCAACGCCAAGGTAAAGCCCGTCACCACCATGCCGAGCACAATTGCCTGCGCGGTCTGCTGCGGCTTGGCCGGGTCCATGCCCTGCACCAGTTCCGGAACCACATACTGCGCTAGGAAAGAGAACACCGCGAGGTTCAGAATCGGGACGATGAAGAAGGGATGAAGAACCAGCAGGTTCTCAGCCTTGATACCCGGTCCCAGGATTGTCCATCCACACAGCACCGCGATAATGATCGCCATACCGGCAGTGATGGCTCCCTCAGCTGCACCCGTGGTGTGCAGGCCGCGGTACATCACCCACGAACCGAAGCCGAAGAAGATCAACGTGCCAAGAAGCGGCGGCAACCCGAAGATGTTGTTGATCAAGTCACCCGAACCAGCGGCATAGGCAATCAGCGCACCGATGCCGTTGACGATGATGGCCACGAAAACCAACCAGCGGCCCCACTGCCCCAGGTAATGCTCCGCCAATCCGGAAACCTGCAGCGGCGCCTTGGTGCGCATGGCTGTCTCCGCCACGTACAGCATGGAAATGGTCGTGAGGGTACCTGCTATCAGCAGAGCAATAACGAGTGCGAGGAACCCTCCGTTGCGGGCGGCATAAGGAATAGAGAGGACTCCAGCACCGATGTTGGTGCCGAAGATAAGGGCGATGCCCTGCACGAAGGACAGCGCGGGTTTGAACTCCGCCGTGGACTCATCCTTCTGCGACACAGAAATGTTGTTGGACAAAAACTTCTCCGATAACTAAGGACTAATAAAACAGGAGCTCACCCGGAAAGAACCGGGTGAGCGAAAGAGTGAGCTACTTGTACTCGTTGAACTGCTTGACGACGACCTGCAGCGCCTCACGCCACAAGTCTTCCGGGATAGCCAGGGAAGGCAGGAAGCGGATGACGTTGTGGTCGAGGCCGCAGGTGAGGATGAGAACGCCCTCGGCCTTGGCGGCGTCGGCAATCTTGTGCACCAGCTCGGAATCCGGCGCGCCCTCAGCGGTGACGAATTCGAGGGCGAGCATGGCGCCGCGGCCGCGGAACTCTGCTACGCGCTCATCGCCCAGGATGGGTTCCAGCTCCTCACGGGCAATCTTCTCCAGGTTCTGGGCACGTGCACCGAAGTCCTTCTCCTCGAATTCCTTGAAGGTTGCCAGCGCAGCAGCACAAGCCACCGGGTTACCCGTGTAGGTACCGCCCAGGCCGCCCGGCTGCGGAGCATCCATGATCTCCGCACGGCCGGTCACTGCGGACAGCGGCATGCCGGAGGCAATGCCCTTCGCAATGGTCACTATGTCCGGAACGATTCCCTCATGGTCGGAGGCGAACCAGGTGCCGGTGCGCATCATGCCTGCCTGGATCTCGTCGACGATGAAGACCACGTCGTTGTCGTTGCACCACTTCTGGATTGCTGCGAGGTAGCCCTCCGCCGGAACGACGAAGCCGCCCTCGCCCTGGATCGGCTCAGCGACAACGCAGGCCAGGTTGGCTGCGCCGACTTCCTGCTCAATCATGGTGATGGTCTTCTGGGCAGCCTCGGCGCCGCTCAGGCCGTCACGCAGCGGGTAGGACATCGGGGCGCGGTAGATCTCCGGCGCGAAGGGACCGAAGCCATTCTTGTAGGGCGACTGCTTGGCGGTCATCGCCATGGTCAGGTTGGTGCGTCCATGGAAGGCGCGGTCCATGACGACAACACCGCGCTTGCCGGTGTAGTTACGGGCAATCTTCACGGCGTTCTCAACGGCCTCCGCGCCGGAGTTGAACAGCGCGGTCTTCTTCGGGTGATCACCCGGGGTGACCTCGTTGAGTTTTTCTGCCACGGCCACGTAGGACTCGTACGGGGAAATGGTGAAGGAGGTGTGGGTAAAGTGTGCGGCGGCTTCCTGCACCGCGGCCACGACGGCCGGGTTAGAGGCGCCGGCAGAAGTCACGGCGATGCCGGAAGCGAGATCGATGAAGCGGTTGCCGTCGGCGTCGGCAAGAATGCCGCCATCCGCATCCACCACGTAGCCCGGAAGCGAGGGCGCCATGCCCGCGGGAAGGGCATTCTTGCGACGCTCATCCAGGGCGGCACTCTTCGGACCCGGGACCTGCTGGCCCAGGCGGCGGGACTGCTCAATGTGGTACTGAAGTTCCTGCATGGTCTTCCTTTTGTGTTGGGATGAATAGGATGCCACTTAGTGTGGCCCCTACCACCCTTGCGGCACTATCGACAGGGTGTATAAATTTTGAGCCCACAACTGTGTAGCCTGTCCACCATGAGTGAGATTTCCTTCCGCTGGCTCACCAACCAGCACTCGCTGAACCTGCGCCCGCTCGTTGAGGGCAAACCCGCGTTCAGCACCATCCATGCTTCAGAGCTCGCGGACCCCACCGAGTTCACCTCACCCGGCGCGCTCATGCTCACTCTGGGGCTCGTTTTCCGCGACGACCCAGAAGGCTTCGAGCACTATGCCGCTGCTCTCGCCGAAGCCGGAGTACACGGCATTGGTTTCGGTACCGGTCTCGCCTTCGCCGAGGTACCACCCGCGCTGACCCGCGCCTGTTCCCAGCACCACCTCACCCTTTTCGAGATCCCGCGCGCCACCCGCTTCGTGTCCATCACTACTGCGGTAGCCCAGGAACAGGCCCGCCTCGAAAACAATGCGCACTTCACCTTCCACCGCCAACAAGAGCGCCTCAATCACGCAGCTGTGTCGGGCATCCAAGCGCTCATCGATGAGGCGAGCAATCAACTCAGCGCCGCTGTAGCAGTAGCTAGTTCTTCCGGAGCGGTACTCAGCCAGAGAGATCAGGAGCAGCTCAGCGCAGCCAGCGCCGCGGTGGAGGCCACGGAGCAGACGGGGCGGGGCACGGGGACGTCGACAAGCACAGGTGCTACCATCACCAGCACCTTCGGCTCCGCGGGCCGGCGTTGGGCCGTCGCCGCCAGGCGCTCGGAGAAGTTCGATTCCTATTCGCGCGCGCTCATCCGGCATCTATCGGGTCTGGCCAGCCTGCTGCTTGATCACCCCGATGGCAACAACCACGCTATTCTCGGGGCGCTAGCGCTTGATGCCCAGCTCGCCGGCGTTGACTCCCCCGCCCTGCACGCGGCCTTTCACTTGATTGATGGCCACGATCTCGTGGATGTTCTCTATGTCACGGCCTCGACCCCGTCGCGCCTCGCGCGCACAGTGAGTGAGATCGGCAAGGCCGAGCCGCACAGCTTCGTCCGCCCGGAACAGGATTCTGCACTTCTCATGCTCCCTCCGGGAACCGCAACCTCACACCTGTTCAAGAAACAGTCGCGCTACCTTCGCGTCTCCGCCCTTCGGGGTGTTGCGTGGCAGGAGCTGAACCCAGCACTGCTGTCTTCTCTTCAAAGCCATGCGCGCAGCCTGCCCCTTGGCACCGTAGCGGCCTTTGATTCTGCTGCGCCTACCTGGCTGGTGGAACCCGGCGTCTCGGAGGCCCTCGGCGCCCGGCGCGCGGCCACGGTCAGCCGCTTGGCCGCCCACGACGTGCAGCACAACACCGAGCTGCTCGCTCCCTTGCGCGCCTTCCTCGTGGGCAACGCCAACTTGGCCACCGCTGCGGCGGAGCTGGGCGTTCACCGCCACACCGTGCGCGCCCGGCTAGACAAGGTAGAAAACCTCTGCGGGGTGGACCTGAGCAATCCCGTCACCCGTGCGGAACTCCTCTTACTCAGCATCGACTCTTAGGGCTTCAGTCCGTAACACTCACTCCGAGAATCAGAAGCTCCGCTGCCACGAGCGGGTCCTTGAGATCTACCTCGAGGAGATCCTCCAAGTCCGCGATGCGCTTGCGCACGGTATGCCGGTGCGACTGCAGCTCCTCAGCGGTACGGCTCACGTGCCCGCCCGCACGCAGGTAGACCTCCAGGGTTTCCGCCAACTCGGTGCCGTGCTCCGCGTCGTATGCGCGCACCTTGCCCCAGGTTTCTTCGGCGCGGTTGTGCACCGCGCCCTTGACCCTGGGATCCCTGGTCCAGCTCAACGTCCGCGATTCTGGCCCCGCCAACATCCCGGGCTGAAGCCCGAAAGCGAAGGACTCTAGTTCGCGGACAATGCCTACGCCCAGCTCGGCCCACGGCATGGGCTGACCCACGACGATGCGCTTGCTACCGCGGATATCGCGCAACAAGTCCTGCAGGTTCTTCATCGTGCGGCTTCCTCTGAAAAGCAGGAGGCTGGAGGATTTATCCAGCGTGTATTCGAAAAGCAAGCGCCCGTGGTCCTGCAGGCGGGCGTCCAGGGCGTGGAGGAAGCGCTGGTGGGCGCGCTCGCCCTCCGATTTCACCAAGACCGGACGCACGCGGCCCTGTGCATCGCCCACGAGCCGGAAGATGCGGCGCATGGGATCCTCCGGCTGGTCCATACCCAACTGAATGGCCATCGCCATGGAGTTGAGTTCGTTTTGGGTGCGCCGTAATTCCTGCGGGCGCTTCACGGTAAGCTCCGCCAGGCCGGCGGCCTGCTTGAGCAGCGCGCGCTCGTTCACACCGAAACTCTCACGCGCCACCGCCAGCAGCCCGAAGGAGCGCGCACCGTGGTCGGCCAAGCGCTGGGCCAAGACATTCCACCCGCCCACGCGGCGAGCGGCATAGAAGTTCTGGGCGCGGGTATCGGCAATCACCGGACCCCACTCCACCGGTGGGAGCCCGGGGTGGCTCGACTGCGCGAAGACCCGCCCATCCTTATCTACGAGGCAGGTATGCGCGCCCAACAGTCGGCTGGTTTTGTCCACGAGGGCGTCGAGGCCGGACACGGCGGCGTCGTTGAGCGCGCCCTGCTGAGCAATGAAGAGCTCCAAGCCTTCCTCCCGCTGGCGCTGCAACTCGTCGTGCAAACGCGCGAGCACGGAGACGAAAGGCACGCGCCGCGCCACCGTGAAGAGTGAAATATCGCAGTCCCGGGCGGCCTCCACCATGCCGGGTGGAACCTCAGCGAGAGCTAAACCAGCCAAGCCCACCCCGTCCTCCCCGCGGCCACCCTGGAACGTACTCCACCAGCTGATCGGGTTGCCCTCAAAGGCCATACCAGTGACAGGATGACGCCCCGAGCCCACAAACTCGCGGGGATCACGCAGCTCACATGGGTGCATCACGGAAAACGGCCGCTCGCAATCGTGCAGCACGTCAATCCCCAGATCGGGTTGGCTAGCCAACCATCTGAGAGAAACGTTTCCTTCTTCTAGTCCGGCAGCTACCCCCTTATCCAATGTGGACAATTTCTCACCATTCTTTCACCAGATTGTCTATGGCCCTTCTGAAGTCTAGCCGTCAGAATGACCCACGTCATAAAAAATTCCGAGTATTAAGGAGCAGACAGCATGCAGGATCTCAAGCACCGCCTCCCCCAGGAGCGGAATGTCTCCACCGCAATCCCTGGCCCCCGCAGCCAGGAGCTGAATGCCGCCCGTGAAGCAGACGTCGCCGCTGGCGTCATCCCGGGCTACCCCTCCTACATCACCGACGGTGACGGTGGCGTGCTTGTCGACGTCGACGGCAACACCATCGTCGACTTCGCATCCGGCATCGCCGTGACCTCCGTCGGCGCTTCCAACCAGCGCGTTGCCAAGGCCGTCGCCGAGGCCGCCAGCCACCTCACCCACACCTGCTTCCTCAACGCTCCGTACCAGGGCTTCATTGATGTCTGCAAGAAGCTCAACGAGCTGACCCCGGGCACCCACGAGAAGAAGACCTGCCTCTTCTCCACCGGCGCTGAGGCAGTGGAGAACGCCATCAAGATCGCTCGCCGCTACACCGGCAAGAACCGCGTTGTGGTCTTCGACGGTGCCTTCCACGGCCGCACCAACCTCACCATGACCATGACCGCCAAGAACAAGCCCTACAAGCAGGGCTTTGGCACCCTGGCCGCTGATATCTACCGCGCGCCGATGTCCTACCCGCTGCGCGACGGCCTCGACGGCAAGCAGGCTGCAGCGCGCACCCTGCGCTACATCGAGCAGTACGTCGGCACCGAGGAGCTGGCTGCCGTCATCATCGAGCCGGTGCAGGGCGAGGGCGGCTTCGTCGAGCCGGCCAAGGGCTTCCTCCCGGCACTGCAGGAATGGTGCACCGACAATGGCGTCGTCTTCATCGCCGATGAGATCCAGGCCGGCATCTGCCGCACTGGTTCCTGGTTCGCCTGCGATGACGAGGGCATCATCCCAGACCTCATCACCACCGCCAAGGGCGTGGGCGGCGGCATGCCGCTGTCCGCGGTGACCGGCCGCGCCGAGATCATGGATGCCCCGGACCCGGGCTCCCTGGGCGGCACCTACGCCGGTAACCCGGTGGCCTGTGCTGCTTCCCTGGCAGCCTTCGAGGAGATGGAGGAGCTGGATCTGGCTTCCCGCGCCCGCGAGATCGAGGCCATCATCCGCGAAGAGCTGGAGCCGCTGCTCGAGCTCACCACCGTCGCCGAGGTCCGCGGCCGCGGCGCCATGATCGCCATCGAGCTGGTCGACGACAACAACCAGCCGAACGCTGACCTCACCGCCAAGGTGGCCAAGACCTGCCGCGAGCAGGGCGTGCTCATCCTCACCTGCGGCCTCGACGGCAACGTCATCCGCCTCCTGCCGCCGCTGGTCATCAACGAGTCCACCCTGCGCGACGGCCTCCAGGTCCTGGCCGAAGCCATCCGCGCAAACTAACCCGAACCACCACCGTCTTAAAGGAGACACATCACCATGAAGATCTACGATTGCATCATCCTCGGCACCGGCTACGGCGGACTGGGCATGGGCGCCCAGCTGGTCCGCGACGAGCAGAAGGACTTCCTCATCCTCGAGGCCGCCGATGAGGTCGGCGGCGTCTGGCGCGACAACACCTACCCGGGCGCTGCTTGCGATACCCAGGCTCTGATCTACTGCTACTCCTACTTCCTCAACCTCGGCGTGTCCCGCATGTTCGCCGGCCAGGACGAGATGCAGGGCTACCTCAAGGCTCTCGCCGAGGAGTTCAACCTCTACGACCACATCAAGTTCAACCACCGCATCACCCGCGCCGAGTGGAAGGAAGACCTCAAGGCATGGGAGATCGAGGCTAACGGCGAGACCTACTACGGCCGCGTCTTCGTTGGCGCGTGGGGCCAGCTCTCCAAGCCGAAGATCCCGAACTTCCCGAACCGCGAGGCTTTCCAGGGCGTGCAGTTCCACTCCGCTGAGTGGAACCACGACGTTGACCTAGCCGGCAAGAAGGTTGCTGTCATCGGCAACGCTGCTTCTGCAGTTCAGCTGGTTCCGGAGGTCGCCGAGGTCGCGGAGAAGCTCTCCGTGTTCCAGCGCTCCGCTAACTACATCCTGCCGCGCAACCAGGTCATCTTCACCGAGGAAGAGCTCAAGGAGTTCAAGGAGAACCCGGATTCCTACCGCGCTATCCGCCAGGAGATCCACGAGGTTCGCGAGGAAGGCTTCGACCGCACCCGTAAGGGCACCGATTCCGCTGCCGAGGGTGTTGAGCAGGCCATGGAGCACCTGCGCTCCCAGGTCAACGACCCGGAGCTGGTGGAGAAACTCACCCCGAACTTCGCCTTCGGCTGCAAGCGCATCCTGCGCTCCGATAACTTCTACCCCACCTTCAACCGCGACAACGTAGAGCTCATCACCGCTGGCATCGAGAAGTTCACCGAGACCGGCATCCGCACCGATGACGGTGCCGAGCACGACTTCGACGTGGTCATCTACGCCACCGGCTTCTACTCCCAGGAGTTCCAGGGTGACCTGCCGATTGCTGGCCGCGACGGCATCGACCTGCGCGAGCGCTGGGGCAACTCCCCGGAGGCGTACCTGGGCATGACCGTGGACGGCTTCCCGAACTTCTTCATGCTCTACGGCCCGAACACCAACCTCAACCACCACTCCGTGGTGGCCATGCTCGAGGCACAGGACCGCTACATCTCCCAGGCCGTTGCGTACCTGCGCGAGAACCCGGAGGCAGCCCTGGATGTGAAGAAGAACGTCATCGACGAGTTCAACACCCGCATCCAGAAGGAGCTTGAGGAATCTGCGTTCTCCGCTGACTGCTCCTCCTGGTACAAGAACGAGGAAGGCCGCGTCATCAACAACTGGTCCGGCAACGTCGCCGAGTACTACGAGCTCACCGACAAGCTCGAGCTCAACGACTACGAGCTGGTCTAGGAGGCAGTTTCACAATGCACACTCTGCACGACGAATTCTCCGGGCGTCCCGTCGCTGAGGATGCGTGGAAGGCGCTGAAGCCATTCCGCGATGGTGGGGCGAAGTCCTTCCATAACTTCCCCATCCCGCAGGTGCGTGAGAACTACGTAGCCTCGGCCCACGCCAACCCGCTCCACGAAGAGAAGGAACCGACAACCACCGACTTCCAGGTCGAGGAGTTTCAGGTTCGCCTCTACGACCCCCGCCCGGAGGCGGAGCGCGGCCAGGAGACCCCGGCGGTGCTCTACATGCACGGCGGTGGCTGGCTCATGGGTAACCTGGAGACCCACGACTCCTCGGTACGCCGTATCGCGGTGCTCACCGGGTTCCCGGTTGTGGCTGTGGACTACCGCCTCGCCCCGGAGCACACCTACCCGGCAGCTATCGACGATTGCCGCGCCGCCTATCGCTGGTTGTCCAACCCAGAGGCAGAGCACGGCCTGACCGTCAGCTCCATCTCGGTGGCCGGCGACTCGGCCGGCGGCCAGCTCGCCGCCGTGATGGCGAACGAGTTCGTGGGTGAGGAGGGCGTCGCCAAGCTCAGCTCCCAGATCCTGCTCTACCCGATCACGGATTGCTCCCGCGAACGAACCGAGAACGGTGCCTCCTACAAGCGCCTGGAGGAAGGCTTCCCGTTGGCCTCTGACACCATGCGCTGGTTCATCGATACCTTCGTTACGGAGGAATCGCAGCGCACGGCGAAGGACCTCTCCCCGCTGCTGCACGAGCTGCCGGAGGGCCTGCCCCCGTCACTCGTTATCACGGTGGATAACGATCCGCTGGCGGACGAGGGAATCGAGTACGCCGGCAAGCTGGCCAAGGCAGGCGTCGACGTCACGCACAAGCACCTTCTGGGCTACCACCACGGGCTGTTTACCTCTGCTGCGATCATTGACCGCGGCGAGGAGGAGCTCGCTGGCATCGCCGAGTTCATCAAGGCGGCAGCGAACTAAAAGCTTCCGCTCCATCACGCACGGGGCAGGCACCTTACCTAGGCCGCCTGCCCCGTTTGCATAAGTACACTTTTCTATCCATCTAAAGTTAGGTTCACCATGCTCAAGCGCTCATTTGGTATCGCGATGGCATTCATCGGCGTGCTCGCGGGTGCCTCTTTCGCTTCGGGCCGCGAGGCCCTCCAGTATTTCGTTGCTTTCGGCAACATGGGCGTCGTCGGCGCCATCGTAACGGCACTGGCCATGACCATCTCCGGCATCACCATTCTCCAATTAGGTTCTTATCACCGCGCCAAAGAGCACACCTCCGTGTTCAACGCGGTGTCCACCCCCATTGTGTCGAAGATCCTCGATATCGCCACGCTGACCTGTCTGTTCTGCATCGGCTTCGCCATGTTTGCCGGTGCCGGCGCCAACCTCAACCAGCAATGGGGCTGGCCAGTGTGGATCGGCGCCGTCCTCATGCTCGTCCTCACCCTGCTGACTGGTTTGCTCGACGTGGACAAGGTGACCATCGCCATCGGTGCTATCACCCCGTTCATCATCGTCTTGCTGACCATCGGCACGGTCTACACCGTGCTCACCTCCAACCCAGATTGGTCACACCTCAATGAGCAGGCGCAGCAGCTTCCTACGACGCTGCCCAACTGGTGGGTCTCCGCCATCAATAACCTGGGACTGAACGTCATCGTGGTGGTCTCCATGATGATCGTCATCGGCGGCAACTTCCTCGACGCCAAGGAGGTGGGCTACGGCGGCATTCTCGGCGGCGCATGCTTCCTCTTCCTGCTGGCGGTCCTGGTCGGCGGTCTCTACGTCTCCGTAGGCCCGATCACCGAGGCCGAGATGCCAACGCTGGCCATGATTGAGCAGATTCACCCGGCGCTCGGTATCGCCATGTCCGTCGCCATCTACGGCATGATTTATAACACCGCGATTGGTATGTTCTATGCCTTTGCCAAGCGCCTCACCCGCGGCAAGCCGCAGAACTTCTACAAGGTCTATGTCATCTCCGTGCTCATCGGCTTCGTGCTTTCCTTCATCGGCTTCTCCAACCTCATCGGCTGGGTCTACCCGATTCTTGGATACATGGGCATTGCCATCATGTTCATCATCGGCTTCGCATGGTTGAAGAACCGCAAGGACCTGCAATCTGAGGCCGACCTGCGCCGCCGCGCGCGTGAGCTACTCAAGAAGCGCTTTGAGAATGACAACCACCTCTCCGATGAGGAGGCTCGTGAGCTAGTGGCCATCGCTCGTAACTCCTCCATCCCGGAATCTGACTTCATCAAGGAGATCATGACCGAGGTTGATTCCGAGGACATTCCGGAAGAGCTGCAGATCGGTGACGGCAAGCTCCACGCGCTGATTACCGGCAAGCCCATCCCGCGCAGCAAGAAGAAGGTGTAGTTCTCTCCACTCCCCCTCTCACTCTCTACTCTCACACCTTCTCCGTGCCCCCGCATCCAGCCGCCTAGCGCTGCAAGCGGGGGCGCAGCGCTTTCCACAGCGCCCACAAAACCAGATCCGCATCGGAGAACCGGATCCGTTCCTCCAGAGCTTCCAGCCGGTGCCGGACCGTATTGGCGTGCACGCCCACGGCCTTCGCGGCCCGGGCCACGGAGAAGCTTTCAGCTTCATAGGCGCGAAAGATCTCTTCGCCATCCTTAATCCCCTCAATCGCGCGGTCGAGCTCCCCCACCGCGTCCTCCAAGCCGCGCTGGCCCAGGTAGGCCGCTGCCTTCTCGATGGCACTGCAGTGAGCAAACTCCAGGCTCTGCAGGTGCAAGGAATGCATGCGTTCTACCACCACGGCGGCAAGCAGGGCCTGGAGCCACGCTGCCGGGCCTTCCTCAACGGTATCGAAGGGATCAGAAAGCCCGACGGAGCCGAAGAGCACGTCCGCGATCTTCCCCTCCGCTCCCGAATGGGTAGTCAACACGCAGGTGCGGCCGGACACGTAGCCCAGCACCAGCGGCACGCCCGCGTCCTGGGCCAAGGCGAAGGCCTTATCGCGCACGTCGCTGCGGTAGGAGTCCTTGACGGAATCGGAGACAAGGAGCCGCATCTTGGCTTGCTCCGAAAAGCCCCGCCTGCGCAACGTGGTGGCCACTTCTTCCCTATTCGAATTCTCATCGCACAACGCCACCATCAGCGCGCTCGATTCGGCGACGTGGTTGCGCTGGATGTTTCTCTGCGCCACCAGGGAAGCGGTGAGCAGCTCCTCCAGCCGCAGCGGGTCGTCGAGCATCTATTCGCTGCCCAGATCACGCGCTGGTCGAGAGAGTTCGCCCAGTCAGCCGCAAAGTTCGCCCCACGCATGTCGTGTGCTGTGTTTATCACCACCGACAGGGAACGCGCGATACTCCGCGCGGGCAGCTCGCCGGCGGCGGCAATAACCCGGCCATCAACGGTCAACAGCAGCAAGGAATCCCCGCTGAACCTGGCAAAGCGCGCAAGGATCTCGGATTCCGGCGCCGGGTTGACCAACCCGGGGCTTAATTGCCCGATGGTGCTGAGCTTGCGCCAGGATGCCAGGTTGGGTTGGCGCCGCAAAAGCTCATCCACCGCGCGCCGGATATCTTGGCGCGTGATCCCGTCGGTGCCGTACAGGACGGCGCCGGTTCCCTCCACCGAGTCCAGGACTTCCTGCTCATCGAACTCGGAGTCGAGGAAGATGACCCCGGCGGCGTCGACCAGCCGGCGCTGGATGGCACGCGGGTTTCCCTCCGGCCGGGGAAGGACTAGCCAGTCCGCCACATCCCCATCCCCCTCGGCGCACAGCCCCACAAAATTCTCATCCTCGAGCGCCCTGCTCAAGCGGCGCAGCCGCGGCTCCATCACGACGAGATCGGTGATCCGCAGCACCGGATTATCTTGTGACGCCACTTATCCCTCCGAAAAATAGTGTCCTATCTTACTTTTCTCCGGCTAATTCTAGTATGCCCCAACCTGCTTGTTTGGAGTTTCCTCCACCTTCTCCGCTCTCAATTCACCGTTTCTCCATTGCTCCCCTCCTCGTGCCATATGAAGATTCCTCTCAACCGAATTCACCAGCCTTTGAAAGAGAGGTTCCCACCATGACGGGAAATAAACCTTTTCGCGTATCCGTCGACGTCGGAGGAACGTTCACCGATGTCGCGATTGTTAACACCGAGACCCACGAGTTGTCGGTGTCCAAGGTTCCCTCCACCCCGGACGACCCGATGAAGGCGGTGATGAACGGCCTCAAGCAGGCCGACGTCCAGCTCAACCAGGTCGAAGTGTTCTCCCACGGCACCACGGTGGCCACCAACGCGCTGATCCAGCGCCGCTTCCCACCGGCAGCGCTCATCACCACGAAGGGCTTCCGCGATGTTCTGGAAATCCGCGACGGCACCAAGGATGAGTTGTGGGATGCTTACAAGGACGTTCCGGATCCCTACATCCGCCGCCGCGACCGCTACGAGGTCGAAGAGCGCATCGACTTCGACGGCGCCGAGATCACCCCGTTGGATGAGGAAGAGGCTCGCCGCATCGCCGGGGTCCTGCGCCGCAAGAAGATTGAGACCGTCGCGGTCTGCTTCATCAACTCCCATGCCAATGCCTCCCACGAGGAGCGCATGGCGGAGATCCTGCGCGAGGAGCTTCCCGACGCCACCGTCTCCACCTCCTCCGAAATCCTCCCGGAGATCTTCGAGCACGACCGCTTCTCCACGACCGTCGCCAATGCGGTCCTGGCCCCGCTCGTCTCCGGCTACGTCAACCGTCTGTCCCGCCAGCTCGAGGAAGGCGGCTACGACGGAGACCTGCTCCTCCTCCACTCCGGCGGCGGTTCCATGACCCCGGAGATGGTGACCCGCTACCCGGTCCGCCTGGCTGCCTCCGGCATTGCGGCCGGCGCCATCGCGGTGCAGGACATCGCCACTCGCTGTGGCTACTCCAACGCGATTGGCCTGGAGATGGGCGGTACCTCCACCGATATCGCCTTGGTCTACGAAGGTGACATCCGCATCACCAAGCAGTGGCAGGTCGAGTACGGCTTCCCCATCTGCTTCCCGTCCATCGAGGTCGGCACCATCGGCGCCGGCGGCGGCTCGCTGGCCTGGATCGATGAGGCAGGTTCCCTGCGCAACGGCCCGCAGTCCGCGGGCGCGGATCCGGGACCGGTCTGCTACGAGCGCGGCGGCACCGATGCCACCAACACCGATGCCAACGTCACCCTCGGCCGCCTCGGCACCGAGCTCATCGGCGGTGCACTGAAGCTGAACCCGGATGCCGCGCGCGAGGCCGTCAACAAGACGGTTGCAGAGCCGCTCAACCTTGAGCTCGAAGCCGCAGCCGAGAACATCATCCAGGTGGCCAACGCCAACATGGCCGATGCGGTTCGCCTGCTGTCCATCCGCCGCGGTTACGACCCGCGTGACTTCGTCCTCGTGGTCGGCGGCGGCGCCGGCGCCCTGCACGGCGCTGAGGTCGCCCGCGATCTGTCCATCCCCACTGTCGTGGTCCCGCCGCACCCAGGCGTGACCTCCGCCCAGGGCTGCTTGCTCGTGGACATCCGACACGACATCACCAAGATGTACCAAGCACCGGTGGACGAGGTGGACACCACCGAACTGCGCAAGGAATTCCAGGCGCTGATCTCCGAGGCCCGCGAGCGCCTGGAGAAGGAGCACGTCCCGGAGGAGCGCATGAAGTTCAAGCTGACCGCGTCCATGCGCTACCGCGGCCAGTGGCGTTCCCTGACGGTGGAAATCCCCGAGTCCGATAACCCGCTCGATGATGCCGTCGCCATGTTCCACGATGAGCACGAGCGCGAGTACTCCTTCGCCGACCGCGACGGCGCGGTGGAGTTCTACCAGATTGGCCTCATCGCCATCGGCGAGCTTGAGAACCCGCCCTTCAAGCACTACGAGGTCGAAGAGCACGAGGCAGAGCTCCCGGAGACCACCCGCCCCGTCTACTTCTCCGCGCACGGCGGCTGGGCCGATGTCCCGATTTATCACCGCCCCGACCTGAAGGCCGGTGCCAAGCTCAACGGCCCGGCCATCATCGACCAGTTCGATGCCACCACCGTCATTCCGCCTGGAGACCGTGCAGAAATTGATGAGTGGTCCAACATCCGTATCCACATCGGCAAGGCCACCAACGCCTAAGACCCTCGCCTTCAGACTCTCCTTTGAAAGGAATCGACATGACTACGACTCATACACAGCCACAGAAACCGTCGCCGTCCTCTTCCGGCCGCCGCACGCTCGACCCGGTTACCTTCGAGGTTCTCAAGAACGCTTTTGCCACCTCGGTCAACCTCATGTCCGAGCAGATTCTGCGCACCTGCTACTCCTTCGTCATTTACTCGCGTGACTTCTCCTCCGCGCTGTGTGACGCCGAGGGCAACACCGTGATGCAGGGAAACCAGGACATCGCCGTACACGTCGGCACCCTGCACTTCCAGTGCCAGGCCGTGCTCAAGGAATTCGGCGATGACATCCACGAAGGCGACGTTTTCGCCATCAACGACCCCTACCAGGGCGGCACGCACATGAATGACGTGTCCTTCCTGCGCCCCATCTTCCACGAGGGCACCCTACTGGCCTTCGCGCAGAACAAGGGCCACTGGGCCGATGCCGGAGGCTCCGTCCCGGGCTCCTTCGACGTCTCCGCGACCGACTACTACACCGAGGGCCTGCGCATCACCCCGGTGCGCGTGTGGTCCAAGGGCGTGTTCCTCAAGGACGTCGCCAAGCTCCTGGCTGGCAACACCCGCAGCCCCGAGATCGTCATGGGCGACCTCAAGGCCCAGGCCGAGGCCACCGCGGTCTGTGAGCGCGAAATCCACCGCCTCGTGGACAAGTACTCCTTCGACACCGTGCGCACCGCGCTGCGTGAGGTCCAGGACTACGTGGAAGACATCGTCACCTCCCGTGTGGCCGCGCTTGACGACGGCGAGTGGTCCACCATCGACTACATCGACCTCGACCCGGCCAAGGAAGAGGGCCTCGTTCCCATCAAGGTAACGATGCGCATCAAGGGCGGACGCCTCTCCTACTCGCTGGACGGTTCCGCGCCGGCGGTGGCCAGCTTCCTCAACGCGGGCTATGGCTCCGCGTTCTCCGGAATCGTCGCCGGTACCAAAACCTTCTTCCCCGACGTGCCACTAAACTCCGGACTCTACCGCGCTATGGACATCGACCTCGGCCCGGAGGGAACCGTGGTCAACGCCGGAATGCCGCACGCGGTGACCGGCTTCTGTTCCGGCCCCTTCGAGAAGATCATGAACGCGGTCTTCGAGCTGTGGTCCCAACTCATGCAAGAGCGCGCCATGGCCTGTGCCTTCAACCTGGAGTACCTGCTCATCGGTGGTTGGGACACCCGTGACGCGAAGAAACCAGAGGACAAGGGCGAGTTCTTCATGTGGTACGACTGGATGGCTGGCGGCTGGGGCGGCCGCGTCGACCGCGACGGTTCCTCCGCCACCGCACCGGTCTTCGGCCCGGGCCTGGCGGTCCAGCCGGTCGAAGGCCAGGAGCGTCTCTCCCCCGTTATCACCAGCCACCACGCACTGGTGACTGACTCGGCGGGCCCCGGCAAGTTCCGCGGCGGTGTGGGTGTAACCAAGGGCGGTGTGCTCACGGATGCGAACAAGACCGTCATGAGCTACTGCTGTGACCGCTCGCGTTCCGTGACCTGGGGCATCGAGGGTGGTCTGCCCTCCATCCCGCAGGGCGTGTGGCTCAACCGCGGCACCCCGGATGAGCAGTACCTCGGCGCGCTGTTCTCCAACGTTCCGGTGGGCCCGGGCGATACCTTCGAGCGCCCCTCCGCCGGTGGCGGCGGCTTCGGCGATGCCCTGGAGCGCGACCCGAAGGCCGTGCTGGAGGACGTCATCGATGGCTACGTCTCCGTGGGCCGTGCCGCCAAGGACTACGGCGTTGTCATCCACCCCGTTGACCCAGAGATCGACGAGTACGAGCTCGACGAGGAGGAAACCGCGAAGCTGCGTGAGGAGCTGCGCTCTACCCGCCTGGACAAGCTGGCGGAGTCCCCGGAGTCCGTGGCTGAGCGCTACAACGCCGGCGAGTTGGACCAGCTCGACCTGGTCCGCCACTACGGCGTCATCCTCGACTGGGCCACCGGTGAGCTCCTGCCCACCACCACCCAGCAGTACCGCGAGCAGATGACCAAGCGTTCCTCTTCCCACTGGAAGTAGGTAGCGCCCCGGCTAGCCCCCTAAGCTAGGGGGCATGTCTCTCCTCGGCCCCGTACTCTCCCACCTCGCCAGCGGCACCCGCGTCCCCGACGAGCTGCGCGAGCAACTGGCGGCCGAGGAGCTTGGCGCGCTTCGGGCCGTTGAGGAAACCATGCGCGCCAACCACACGTGGCGGGTGATGTCGACGAAACTGCTCGACGTCTCCCAGATGCTCAACTCGGGCCGCGAATCCACCGACATCCTCCAGGCGATTGTGCGCCACGCACGCTCCACCATCGGCACGGAGGTGGGCTACCTCAGCCTCAACGATGAGGACACCGGCTTTACCAAGGTGCTGGCCACCAGCGGCGTGGTCACCGAGGAATTCCGCACCATCAACATGCCCATGGGCTCCGGAATCCTCGGCATCGTGGCCGCCACTAACCGCCCGGCGTGGACCTATGACCATTCTGTGGATCCCAACGTCACGCACGTGGATTACGTGGACCGTGCGGTAGAAGCCGAAGGAATCCGCGGGATCCTCGGCGCCCCGATCCGCATTTCTGGGCGCACCATCGGCGCGCTTCTCGTGGGGGATCGCCACCCGCGTCACTACACGCACGAGGAAATCGCAGCGCTCGAGGTGCTCGGCTCTATTACCTCCGTGGCGCTAGAGAATGCCCAAGTCATTGAGAGCCAGGGCGAATCCGTCGCGGAGCTTACCCGCTCCCAAATTGCGCTGAGCCGCCACGTGGACGAATTGCAGTGGCTCAACGACGTCAACACGCAGCTGCTCCACGTGCTGATGAACAATCCCAGCTTCGAGGAGCTCGAGCGCGTGCTAGCTAAAAGCCTCGATGCGCCGGTCACGCTGTGGACCGCGGAGGATGCCCCGGACACTCCCCCAACCAGCACGTTCCCCGTGGAGTTTAACGGGCGGGCACTGGGCACGATTGGTGTCGACAAGCAGCTCAGCGACGCCGAATTGCGCGTCATCAGCCACGCCTCTGCGGCCTTTACCGCGATTGCGCTTTTTGCTGAGGCGCTTGTCGACGCCACCGCGCGCAAAGTCGACGACCTCGTCTACGCCGTAGCACTAGGCAACGCCGGGCGCGAGGAGATCGCCCGCCTGCGCCACCTCACAGGCATCAGCCTGAACTCTTCGGCACAGCTGTATTTCGTAGGCCTGCACTCAGCCAAGAACCTGCCCACCCGCCCCCAGCTGGAGCACCTCCTGCCAGGTAACGCCGCCATTACGCACCACGACCAACACGTGTGCGTGCTGTACCAACCGGATCGGGATATCGATAAGGCGCTGGCCCCTCTGCTGTCTGAATTCCCTGAGTTGACGGTCTCCGCCATCGGCTTCGACGGCCTGAGCTCCGCGCGCAGCGCCCACGATTCCGCCATGGCCTACCTGGATTCAGCACTCGCTTTGGGCTTGCGCAGCCAGCTGGTCACCGAGGACTCCCTGGGCACGGTAGGCCTCATCCTGGGCGCGGACCCGCAGGCGCTGAACGCGCTGTCCACGCGCACCATCGGCCCGCTGGTGCGCTACGACGAGGAGCACTCCACCGAGTTGACCGCTACCGCGCACCACTACTTGCTCTCCGGGCACAGCATTCCGCAGACCGCCCGGGCGATGTTCATCCACCCCAACACAGTGCGCCAACGCCTCGATCGGATCGCTGAGCTCATGGGTGAGGAGTGGGCCGTGGGCCAGCGCGGCCTCGATGTCTTTGTGGCGTTGCGCGCCCACTCCCTCAGCAGGTAGAGAATTCCCCATCCGCTTAACGGCCCGGTGTAGTTTTTCCCATACCGTTCCGCCCCTCCTTAACGCCCGGTGGCGTACATTGCGATGCATTAACCCCATCTCATGTCTGGAGGTATCTATGTCTGACACGATTACCATTCGCGGCGCCGTTCTGGAGCGCTCCGGCGACGAGCGCCCCTACGCCGACTCCAAGCCGATCACCGTGAGCGAGCTCGAGCTCTCCGCTCCCGGCGAGGGCGAGATCCTGGTCAAGATCACCGCTGCTGGCCTGTGCCACTCTGACCTTTCCGTGGTCAACAACAACCGCCCCCGTCCGCTGCCGATGCTGCTGGGCCACGAGTCCGCCGGCATCGTCGAAGAGATCGGCCCGGGTGTTACCAACGTCAAGGTCGGCGACCACGTGGTCATGACCTTCCTCCCGCGCTGCGGTGAGTGCGCCGGCTGCAAGACCGACGGCAAGATGCCGTGTGAGGTCGGCTCCAAGACCAACAACGAGGGCACCCTCATCCGCGGCACCCGCCACCTCACCCGCAACGGTGAGACGATCCAGCACCACCTCGGTGTCTCCGGCTTCGCCACCCACGCCGTGGTCTCCGAGCTCTCCGTCGTGCCAGTGGGCTCCGATGTCCCGGCGGACATCGCCGCTATTCTCGGCTGCGCCATCCTCACCGGTGGCGGCGCCGTGCTCAACGAGATCGATCCAAAGCCGGAGGACAGCATCGCCGTCGTCGGCCTCGGTGGCGTTGGCATGGCCGCCATCATTACCGCCGCTGCGCTCGGCGTGAAGGAGATCGTGGGCATCGACATGCAGAAGGACAAGTGCGAGAAGGCCATCGAAATCGGCGCTACCTCCGCGATGACCCCACAGGAAGCTGAGGAGTCCGGCAAGAAGTTCACCGCCGTCGTGGAGGCCGCCGGCCACCCGAAGGCACTGGAGACCGCCTACAAGGTCACCGCACCGGGCGGCCTGACCGTCACCGTCGGCCTGCCGGCACCGGGCTCCACCATCACCATCGACCCGCTCGTAATGACCGCCGAAGCACGCCGCGTCCACGGCTGCTACCTGGGCTCCTCCGTCCCGTCGAAGGACATCCCGAAGTACGAGCAACTGTGGCGCGAGGGCAAGCTCAACGCTGAGGCCCTCATCTCCGACCACATCAAGCTCGAGGACATCAACACCGCGATGGACCGCCTGTCCGACGGTGTGGCACTGCGCCAGATCATCGAGTTCGACTAACCAAGGTTCGACTAAACCTCAAGCGCTAAACCTCAACGAACCTCTCACCTTTCCTCACCAAGCCCTGCGCGCTTCACGCCCGCTGGGCTTGGTCCCTTTTCTTTGAAAGGAGGCCGTCATGGCCGAAACCACCGAAGCCACCGAACCCGAAGACCAGGGCATCGGTCAAGCTTCACCCCACTGGAAGATGGGGCCCTTCGATGTCCGCCTGCCCTTCGTGCACTACCGCATGGAATGGCCGGACTTCGCCCAAGGCTTGTTCATGTGCGTGGTCGACCTGGGCGCTATCCCCCTGATGACTGAGGCCCTCGGCATGCCTTACGAGGCGGCACTGGCCGTCGTTATGCTCAACGGCCTTCTCTACCTCACCCACCACCTCTTGGGTGACCCGGTTGTCCCGGGCTGGATTACCCCGGCGATTCCGTTGCTGACGGTCTATATCCAGACCTTCCCGGAGGGTGAGCAGCGTGTGTGGGCGCTCATCAGCTTCCAGCTCTTGCTAGGCATATTCTCATTAACGCTAGGCATAACGGGATGGGCATCGAAGGTCGTCCGACTCATTCCCTCGGGCTTGCGCTCCGGCATCGTCCTTGGCGCCGGTATCGCTGCCATCGTCTCGGTGTTCCAGGAAGGCGGACGTTTCCACTCCTTCCCCATTACCATCACCATCGCGGTGGCTGTGGCCTTCTTCCTCATGTACTCCCGTGGCTTCCAAGCCCTACGACAGAAGGCCGCCGGTTGGCGCTTCCTGGCTTCGCTAGGCATCCTGCCTGCTATCTTCGTCGCGGTCTTCGTCGCACCACTAGCTGGCGAGGCTCCCTGGCCGGACGTGGAGTGGGGTTTCTCCAAACCAGATTTCATGACCCTGTGGTCTGAGTACACCGTCTTCGGGATCGGTCTTCCGCCGGCACATATGTTCCTCACCGCCATCCCCACGGTGCTGGCTGCCTACATCGTCGTCTTCGGTGACGTCTTGCAGGCCAACGCAGTGCTTAAGGAAGCCGATCACGTCCGCACGGACGAGGCCGTAGTGTACAGCCCGTCGCGCGCACACCTGCTCTTCGGTGGCCGCAACATGCTGATGTCCATCATCGGCCCAGACGTCGCTATGTGTGGCCCGCTGTGGGCGGCGATGCACGTGGTCATCGTCGAGCGCTACAAGCAGGGCAAGCGCGCCATGCGTACCATCTTTGGCGGCGCGGGCTCCTTCCGTTGGGGTACCAACGTGGGTCTCCTGCTGCTGCCGATTACTTCTTTCGTCGAGCCCATCCTGCCGGTGGGTCTGGCGCTGACTCTCATCATCCAGGGCTTCGTGTCGGTGCGCGTGGGCATCATGGAGTCCAAGAACCAGAAGGATCTTGGCATCGCAGGTGTCACCGCCGGCGTGCTGGCCACCCAGGGTGCCGCGTGGGGCTTCGCCGCCGGCATCATCATGGTGCTCGTCGTCTATGGCAAGGACATGTTCAAGGACGAGCGCGACGGCACCATCCGCAGCTTCGATGAAATCGATCCGGAGGAAGGATTCGCCGACGCCCAGGCCGACTTCACCGAGCTGGCCGAGCTCAACGATCTGGATGCTGACGGCCGCCCGATCGATCCGAACGCCCCGAAGCCGAAGGACACCAGAAGCTAGACACCCAGAAACTAAACAGCGCGACACAGTGCCTGTGAACAGGCCTGAGTGCAAGACAGTGCGCGGGCCCCGAACACGGCGCCCGCACTGCTTAGCCTCTCCTCTTTAGATGGTCCCTTTACTCTGGTCTCTTAGCAGAGTGAAGGGACCATCTTTCTCTGGTTTTCAGCACACAGATGGTCCCTCATCCCAGATGAGGGACCAAAGTAAAGGGACCAAACGAATAAGACCATCTGCGCAGTAGAGCCCGTGTGGCCTCACCGGTACGACGCCACGCGGTTAGCTAAACGCCTGCTCCCCCGTCAACACCCGCCCCAGAATCAGCGTGTGGATCTCATCCGTGCCCTCATAGGTGCGCACTGATTCCAGGTTGGCGGCGTGGCGCAGCGGCGAGTAGTCCGCGGTGATACCGTTGCCGCCCAGGATGGTGCGGGCTTGGCGGCAAATGTCGATGGCGGTGCGGCAGTTGGCCAGCTTGCCCACCGAGATTTGGTAGGGCTCCAGGGTGCCCGCATCCTTGGCGCGGCCCAGGTTGAGCGCCAGCAGCTGCCCCTTATTGAGCTCCACCGCCATATCCACCAGCTTCTGCTGGGTGAGCTGGAAGGACGCCAGCGAGCGATCGAATTGCTTGCGCTCCTTGGCGTACTCCAGAGCCACCTCCAAAGAATCACGGGCAGCGCCCAAAGCGCCGAAGCTAATGCCGAAGCGCGCCTCGTTCAAACACATAAACGGCCCCTTAAGCCCCGCGTGCTTGGGCAGTAGAGCGTCGGCTGGCAAGGTAACGCCCTCCAGTTCAATATCGCATTGGATGGACGCACGCATGGACAGCTTGCGGGTAATTGGGGTCGCACTAAAGCCTGGCGTGGACGTCGGCACGATGAACCCGCGCACGCCCGCCTCCACCCCGGCAGCCGCCGCGTCCTCCTCAGAAACCTTGGCCCAAATGATGGCCACCCCGGCCACACTCGCCAGGCCAATCCAGCGCTTCGCACCGTCCAGCACCCATTCACCGGAGCGGTAGCGCGCCACCGTCACCATGCTTGCCGGGTCCGAACCGGCGGTCGGCTCTGTCAAGCCGAAGCAGCCAATGACCTCACCGGCTGCCATCTTGGGCAGCCACTCCTGTTTCTGTTCCTCCGAACCATGCTTATAAACCGCCGACATCGCCAGCGAGCCCTGCACCGATACCACCGTGCGGATACCGGAGTCCCCTGCTTCCAGCTCCTGCATGGCCAGCCCGTATTCCACCGCGGAACGCCCGGCGCAGCCATAGCCTTCCAGATGCATCCCGAACAGGCCAGCCTCCGCCAGCACCGGGAAGATGGACTCCGGCAGCACCGCGTCCTCGTACCACTGCCCCACGTGCGGGCGGATGTGCTCATCCACCAGTGCGGCGACGCGGTCACGGGTAGCTTTTTCTTCTTCGCTCAGCAGAGCATCGATCCCCAGAAGATCTGTCATGGCATTCTCCTCACGATTCGAGCAACGAACCACAATTCGTATGTATAGTAATACGCATCACTCTACCCGCTCGCCCCAGGAGGAACAATGCGCGCGCCCGCCAACGCCATCCCGATAACCCTTGCCTTGCGGTGGTCCGACCAGGACGCGAACGCCCACGTCAATAACGCCACGATGGTCACGCTTTTAGGGGAAGCGCGCGTCCGTGCGGCCGCCAAACTGAGCGGCCCAATTGCCACCAATTCCTATGCTCACGTGGTGCGTTCCCTCGAAGTGCAGTACGACGCCGAGCTCACCTACACCGATTCCATCGAGGCACGGGTATGGATTTCGCGCATCGGAACCACCTCCTACCAGGTTTCCCACGAACTGATTCAGGACGGAACGTCGTGCGTGTTCGCAACAGCGACACTGGTGCTTATCGATACCTCTGAGCGCCGCCCCATCGCCCTGCCCGATGACCTCAAGGACCGCCTGCACGCCCATTTTTCCGAATAGCCATTCACCTTCTCATTCACCCTCCTCCCCCATAATTTCGCACCACCAAGGAGCACAACACTCATGATTTCCACCCGCGTCACCGACATGCTCGGCATCACTCACCCCATCATCCAAGGCGGCATGCAGTGGGTCGGCCGCGCCGAACTCGCCGCCGCGGTATCTAACGCCGGCGGCCTCGGCGTTGTCACCGCGCTTACGCAACCCACCCCGGAAGACTTGCGCCACGAGATTCGCCGCACGCGCGAGCTGACCGACAAGCCCTTTGGCGTCAACCTCACCATGTTGCCGGCGATCACCCCACCGCCCTATGCGGAATACCGCGACGTCATCATTGAGGAAGGCGTCACGATTGCAGAAACCGCCGGCAACAATCCCAAGGACCACATGCCGGCTTTCAAGGATGCTGGCATCACTGTCATCCACAAGTGCACCTCCGTGCGGCATGCGCTGAGCGCACAGAAGGTGGGCGTCGACATCGTGAGCATCGACGGCTTCGAGTGCGCCGGCCACCCCGGCGAAGATGACATTCCGGGACTCGTGCTCATTCCCGCCGCCGCGGACCAGCTGGACATCCCCATCGTGGCCTCAGGCGGCTTCGCGGATGGCCGCGGGCTCGCTGCCGCCCTGGCACTGGGCGCCGAGGGCATCAACATGGGAACCCGCTTCGTGGCTTCCACGGAAGCCCCAGTGCACGAGAACGTCAAGCAGGCCATCGTGGAGCGCAGCGAGCTGGATACCCAGCTCATCCTCCGCGAGCTGCGCAATTCCACCCGCGTGGCCAGGAACGCTGTCAGCGATGAGGTTGCCGAGCGCCTTGCCCAGGGCGCCGAGTTTGGGGATATCCGCCACCTCGTTGCAGGCAAGCGCGGCCGTGCAGTCTACGAAACCGGTGATTTGGATGCAGGCGTGTGGACCTGCGGAACGTCGCAGGGTCTAATCCACGATGTGGCACCCTGTTCCGAAATCGTCTCCCGCATCTCCGCTGAGGCCGAGCGCATCATTTCCTCCCTCACCGAGCTTGTTAAGGACTAAACCATGACCGATGCCATCCTCACCCGCCGCGAAGGCTCCGTCCTCGTCGCACGCATCAATAACTCCGCGCGCCGCAACGCCATTGCCAGGACCATTGCGGTTTTTCGCCGCGCTTGCGACGCCTTCCTCCACGCGCTCATCACTCTATCGAGACGTTTGTCCGGAGCGATCTGTCGCCGCGCAAGAGGCAGCCGCCGCGCAAGCTGCGGGCGAGACTCCCAACCCGGCCGAGTCCACCATGCTTCCCCAGCTCAACGCACTGGTGACTGAGATTCAGGCCGCCGAAATTCCCGTCATCGCCGCAGTCGAAGGTGCGGCCGCTGGCGCGGGTGCTTCGCTGGCTTTTGCCTGCGATCTCATCGTGGCCGGCGAAGAGTCCTACTTCACGCTGCCCTTCGGCAAGATTGGACTTATCCCTGATGGCGGGGTGAGCCTCACTGCGCTGGCCTCCGTGGGGCGCCACCGCGCGCTCGCCTTGGCACTGCTACAAGACAAGCTCGGCGTTGCCGAGGCCGAGGCTGCAGGTCTCGTAGCCACACGCGCGCCCCAGGGCCACGCACTGGCCACTGCACTGGAGGTAGCACAGCGCCTGCACATCGCACCGCGCGATGCCCTGGCCAAAGCAAAGGAGGCCATCAACCGCACGGCTCTGGGGCAGCTCGATGGGCAGCTGGCTTGGGAGGAGCCGACGCAGTACGCGCAGATGGCCTCAGCTGGCCACAAGGAGGGCGTCATTGCTTTCCTGGAGAAGCGCCCCGCGCGCTTTGACTAGCAAAAAATCGACTAGCAGAAAACTGCCAGGCGGAGTTCATGGCGGTGCCAGCACTGGCCGCCATACTCTGTGTTGTGCGTTTGAGAGAGCGCATGCGAGAGAGAGAACCCCTCATCCTCCGGAGGGCGGCCAGTGGCTGATAATCGGAGGAACTTGATAGAGACGCTGCTGGGCCCTTCCCCGAGGAATCGCGGGAGGGGCCCAGCGGTGTTTTTCACCTAGCCTGGTTCACATGGATTCTTCTTCTCCACTGGATCTCCACGCCTGCGCTAGCGCCCGCGCTGCCGAACTCCCCGGCGCTATGTTGACGCACCCTTTCGGCCCTGACTGGGACGTGTTCAAGGTACGCGGCAAGGTCTTCCTCCTTCTCACCGCGGCAACTGGCCGCCAGCAGGCCATCCTCAAAGCTGAGCCCCTAGACGCCGAAGCACTGCGCAGCGAGCACGCCTTCATCACACCCGGCTACCACATGAACAAGCGACACTGGGTTTCTGTTCACCCAGATCCCCACCTCACCCCGCAGCTACTCAACGAACTTGTAACGGACTCCTACCGCCTTGTGGTGGAAAAGCTCCCCCGCTCACAACGCCCCATTAATCCGTCCGATTTTGGCTCTCCATAACCCCGATTATTAACCCCGGGGGCAACTCCCCGCACAGATTCCATTGCGTCTTGGTGGCGATAACCAGCGGAATTCAACCAGCACAGCAGACTCACAGCTCACCTCTGCCTTTTAGGCGAGTCTAAGCTTCACATTGTCTGCCGATCAGTTGCATACTGTATGTCGTGCGTTGGAGAGAACGCACACAGAGAGAGATAGAGAGACTTCAGCGCCCTGTGGCCCTCAGTGTGAGCGGCCCGGGCGCTGAAGTTCTTATTACAGGAAACCGCGCCGGTTTAACCCAAGACAAAAGCCCCTGCCTCAACGAGGCAGGGGCAAAAAGAACCTAGAAGCTACTTAGCCTAGAAAGGCAGCTTGATATTGAGGTTCAGGGCCTTCGCGATAGCCGGGAAGGCAGCAGCAACGGCAGCGAGAACGCCGGCAACGATGCCGAAGATAGCCAGCGGAGTCGGCTTGCCGTCCTTGGAGGACAGTACACCCTCAGCGGAGCTCTTCTTGTCGCCTGGTTCCGCGGTCTTGGAAGTAGACGGCTCTGCAGTCTTAGTCGTGGTGGCGGAGGTAGAGGACTTCTCGGAATTGTCAGCAGGCTTGGAGGACGAGGTCGCGCTCGAGCTGGTGGGAGATTCCTTCGGCTCGGAGGTCTTAGAGGTCTCGCTTCCCGCCGGGTCAGTGGCCTTGGTAGTGGTGGTCGTGTCCGACGCGGAAGCCTCGGCGCTCGTCGTCTCAGAGGTGGAGGACTCGGAGTCTGACTCCTTTGCAGCATCACGCTTGTCACGGAGATCCTTTACCTGCAAAGCAGTGAGCTGCTTGCCATCTGCAGACTCGTAGTACACCTCCGCTTCGCCATTGCTGCCAGTCTTCGTTTTCTTGATGTAGGTCACACCATCAACGTCGAAAGTTTCCGGCAGCGGAATACCTTCCATGCTGTCTGCTGCGTCCGGAATCTGGGCGATTGCAACGGTGGTGCCGCCGAGGAGGAGGGTACCGGACAGGGCTACTGCTGCAAGGGAACGGGAAATCTTCATGGATTCTCCTTAGGAGTCATACAAAATGTAGGGAGCCAAAGATTGACTGCACGTTAACAATAGTCACATTTGCGTCTCGTGTCACCAGTTTTTAAACTCACCCCCGCGGACGGGCAAAGAATACAGCCGCCTCTTGCATTCCGAACCCGATAAAAGTCCTTTTCATCTGCTATTTACCGCCGCTTCCGCTGGATGGATCAAACTCTTTCGACTAGCGGCATAAATTTCCTTTATATTACCCCCGCCTAACACCAATAAGGTGGCTAAAAGTGTGTTCTTGGAACTCGGTTGCAGATTCCCTCCCCGAACTTTTACGCTTGATTACGTGACAGATATTGATCCAATCGCTGAGACCATCGCGGAGTACCGCCGCTTCGAACGCGCCCGGGCTAGGTTCGACACAGAAGCGCGCCGCGAGTACGGAATCACCGGTTCCCATCTTTCGCTTCTGCGGCTCATCGATAAGAAGGGCCCCATCCCGATCCTTCAGCTGCGCAAGGAACTGGGATGGCAGCCCGCCACCATCGGGCAGGCTGTCAAGCGCTTAGTGCGTGATGATCTCATTGCGCTCAACGACGATCCGGAGGACCTGCGCCGCCGCTTGTGCGACATCACCGAAGAAGGCCGTCGCTTCCTGCTCCATGTCCCGCTTACCGGCCCAGTGCGCTTACGCACCTACGAGTTCAGCGAGGAAGAGCTCACCGCGATGAAGCGCGGATTCGAGGTCGCACTACAGGCCTTTGGCTACGAGCCGTGGAGCGATAACGACTAAGACCGATAGCAACTAGCGCGTCTTGCGCGGCGGCGCGCTGGGCGCCTAGCCTTCCCCGCACCCGGATTCCACGAGGCGCTGCGCCACGTGCGTCAGCACGTCTAGGCCGGCCACGCAGTCCTCCGCCGTAGTGAACTCCTTTTCGTTGTGCGAGATGCCGTCGACGGACGGGATGAAGAGCATGACCGTCGGCACCACCTCCTTGAGGTTGGTCGAGTCATGGCCGGCCACCGTATAGATCTCCTGGTGCGAGTAGCCCAGTTCCTCTACTACCTCGCGGGCCAGCGCGACGCCGGCCGCCGGGTAGGGGTTGAGAGCCCACTCATGCGTCGGGGATAGCTCGACTGAGGTGCGGGACTCCTCTTCCGCCGCAGCGATGATCTCCTGCAGGCGTGCTTGGGCCTTGTCCAGCACCTCCGTGGAGGGCGAGCGCACATCGACGTTGAAGCGCACCTCGCGCGCGATGGTTACCGGCGAGTTCGGTTCCAGCGTCAGCTGCGAGACCGAGGCCTGCAGCTGGCCTGCTGCGAATTCGTGGGTCAGGCGCTCCACGGAAGAGATAATAAGGGAGGCGCCGAAGAGCGCATCCTTCCTATCGGCCATCAGAGTAGAGCCGGTATGGCCCTGTTCACCGGAGACCACCGCCTGGAATTTCTTCGCGCCCCACGTGGCGGTGACCAAACCAATCGTGTTGCCGGCGGCTTCGAGTTCCTTGCCTTGCTCGACGTGGATCTCCGCATAGGCCGCGAGCTTCGGAGCTTCACCGCGCGGGGCCCAGCCGGCCTCTTCTTGAGCCTCCGCGACGGTGACGCCGCTGAGATCGGTGGCGGAGTAGGCGTCGTCAAGCGCCAACGTTCCCACAAACACGGAGCTGCCCATCATGGAAGGCGCAAAGCGCGAGCCCTCCTCGTTGAACCAATTGATGACCGCCAGGTTATAGCGCGCCTTGGCACCCGATTGCGCCACGCGCCCGGCGGCATGAGCTGCGGCCAACACGCCATAGGCACCGTCGAAGCGCCCGGCCAAGGGCTGCGAATCCAGGTGCGAGCCCAGGCCCACGTACTCGGCGCCCGGGGCAAGCTCGAAAAGTCCGTACTGGTTGCCAATCTCGTCGTAGATGACGCGCGCCCCGAGGGACTCTAGAACCTCGTGGAACCAGGCGCGGTTGAGATTATCGCCGGCACTCGCCGCTTGACGTTCCACGCCGCCGCCCGGTGTGGCGCCGTTGGCGGACATGGCCTGGAAATCTGACAGGAATTGTTCGTTGGTGGTTGCTCGCATTTCTACTCCTTAAAAACTTCCGTAGCGCAGCTCGCCGCCCACGATGGTGGCGGCCACGTCGATGGTGGATAGATCGTCAGTATTCAGCGGGTCCTGGGAAAGCAGCACGAAATCCGCCAGCTGCCCCGGCATCACCTGCCCCTTGCGCCCGGCCCAGCCCGTCGCCGCGGCCGAACCTGCGGTGTAGGCATAGAGAGCCTCGGCTGGGGTCAAACGGTCCTCCGCCCCATAGTCCCGGCCCGAGGCGGTGCGCCGCTCCACGAAGGCCTGCATGACCTCCAGGGGTACCCCGGGTGCCACGGGTTGATCGGAACTGCCGGGGAGGATGAGGGAGGCGTCGAGAAGCCGCTTGCCCGGGTAGCTCCACGCGGTGCGCTCCGGGCCGAGGGCATCCGCCATCGCGTCGCCGAAAGCCCGGATGAACAGCGGCTGCGGCACCACCACGATGGGCTGGCCGCGCAGGCGCTCAATCTGATCGGGACGCACCACGCCGCCGTGTTCGATGCGGTGTGGCATGGCGGGCACGCCATGCTTGTCGACGGCCTCCTCCAGCGTCTCTATCGCAAAATCCACCGCCGCATCGCCGATGGCGTGGATGGCCAGTGACCAGCCGGAATTCGCCGCCTGCAGCGCACGGGTGCGCATCTGTTCCGGGTCACCCTGGAAGTATCCGTGATGGGAGCAGCAGGCGTAATTCTCCGTCAGTGCGGCGGTGGTACCTAGTAGGGAGCCATCGCTGAAGATCTTGATGGGGCCGATCTGCAGCCACTCATCGCCGAAGCCGGTGCGCAGGCCACCATCCAGGCCCCAGCCGGGGCCGTCGGAGGCGTGTCCGGAGATCTCGTGGAGCACATCCATGGTCACCATCACCTGCATGCGGGTATGCAGGGTGGCGTTCTGATAGGCGGCAATCTCGCGCGGGCTGTGCCCGATCCAGCCGCCAGCCACCCCGGCATCCGTGACGGAGGTCAGTCCGCGCTCTAGGTAGCGGCGCGTGGCCAGCTCCAGGGCGCGGGCGATCTCCTCGCCCGATTCCGGCAGGGTTACCTCTTGGATGGCGCGCATGGCGTTTTCATCGAGCAGCCCGGTGCAGTGCCCGTCGGCATCGCGAACGAACTCGCCGCCTTCGACCTCGGGTGGGTTGGCGGGATCGACGCCCGCCGCGCGCAGTGCCGCGGTGTTGACCGTGTAAGCATGGCCCGAGTTGTGCTTAATCAGCAGCGGAGCCCCGCCGGTGGCGTGGTCAAGCTGCGCAATCTCCACCGGCGCATCCAGCCCGGAGGGGCGGAACCCTGCGGCCACCACCCAACCATCGGGGTTTGGCTCAGCATCGTGCAACGCTGAATAGACCTCCTCTGGCGTTGTGGCCCGGGATAGATCCACCTCCAGCAGCGTTTGGCCAAACCACACGGTGTGGGAATGCGCGTCATTAAAGCCCGGGGTCAGCGTGCGGCCACCGGCGTCCCACGTCTCATCGGCGGGCAGCGCGCGGGCGTCCTCCCCCACCGCGAGGATGCACCCGTTGGCAAAGGCCACCGCATCCGTGACCGGCCGCGCGGGGTCTTGGGTCAGGATATGGGCGTTGTCGATGCGCGTGATCATGCGTCCTCCTGCTTCTCTGACGAACTGCACGGGGACCGTGCTGTGTTTGTCACCACATGCTAGCCAGATCGGTGAGCCACCTCGCTACCTGCAGGGCAATCCACCACCGCTAGGCGTGTAGCGTTGTGCATATGCACGAAAAACGCTGGCGCGACATCGTCGCGGAGGTCCACGGCACCATCCCCCGGCTGGTGGAGGACTTCCTCGCCGCTTTTTCTCGTTCCGGACGCTACGGCGACTCCCTAGTGAGCGAAGATGAGCTGCGCCTGACAGCCTTCGAGGTTTTTGCGCGCATCACTGACGTGCTGGTCGGCGCGATGGATGAGGAGGAGCTTCGCGCCCATGCGCAAAGCCTCGGCCGGCGGCGCGCGCACCAGGGGGTGGAACTAGCCACACTGATCGACGCCATCCAGCTCGACTTCACGGTCCTCTGGGAACACCTCCGCCGCGCGGCCGGCGTGGACCAGGAGGTGCTCATCGACCACGTGGCGCAGGTGCATTCGGTTGTGACGATGTACAACCTCGTGGTGCGCGATGCTTACCGCTTGGAGGAGGCGCGCGGGCAGCACAACGTGCACCGCGCTCACGCCCGGCACCTGGAACGGCTCTTCGCTGCCGAGTCCCTGGGCACGCTCGGCATCGCGGAGATCGCCCGCGCACTCAACATCGATGCTGGCACCCACTTCGACGTCGTGGTGGCGCACCCCACCGCGGCGGTGGAATTGCGCGCGCTTCTCGACGCCCCCATCTCCTCCGGCGAGGCCTTCGGCCACCCTGTGCGCGGGATGTTCGTTACCTTCTGGCCTAGAGACCAAAGGCCCAGCGAACAGACCGCAAAGGACACCGGCGCAGGGCTGACGACGATCTCGGGCATACTTTTCCGCGACGTCATCGGCTTAGCCGGAGTTCGCGCGGCGGCGCAGCAAGCGCCGCGCATCTTCGACTCCACCGGCCCGCTGAGCCAACTCACCGAAGCGGCGGATGCACTCTGGGCTGTCGCAGGAGATGCCCTCGCAGACTTCACAGCCAGCGGCATGACGGAGCTGACGCAGACCATTGCCCAAATGCGCCTTGAGAACGCGCCGCTGTACCGAACCATCACCACCTACCTGGACTGCGGCTCCATCAAGGACTCCGCCGAAGCGCTGAACTGCCACCGCAACACCGTACTCAACCGCTTGCGACACGTTACTGAGCTCACCGGCCTTGATATCACCCGGCCCAAGGACGCGGCCCGAGTGCTGCTCGCACTGCACCGCGCGACACCTTAAGTCCTGTGCAACCGCACACTTCTGCCGCCCAGTCGATGGGGTGATGCATATAAATGCTGCCAGAACATCCCCCTTCAGGTGACCTACACCTATCGTTTCCAGGAAAGGTAACGCACTTCACACAAGGAGCACCTGGATATGACTACCAATCCACCCCCGGCTGCCCCGGTCCAATCTGACCCCGAGCAAATCAAGGTCGAGTCAAAAGATGTCTTCCGTATCGCCAGTTCCGCGTTCGTTGGCACAGCCCTCGAATGGTATGATTTCTTCCTCTTCGGCACCGCGGCCGCGCTCGTCTTCAACGATCTCTTCTTCTCGGGAATGTCAGGCACCGGCGCCACCCTAGCCTCCTTCGCCACCTTCGGCGTGGGCTTCCTTGCCCGCCCTCTCGGTGCAGTCATTTTCGGCCAGATTGGCGATAAGATGGGCCGCCGACCAGCACTCATCATCTCCATCGTTGTCATCGGTGTGGCCACCGGAATCATCGGCCTTCTGCCCACCTTTAACAGCATTGGCATCTGGGCACCCATCGCTCTCGTCATCTTGCGCCTGCTTCAAGGAATCGCCGTCGGCGGCGAATGGGGCGGTGCAACGACCATGGCTATCGAACACGCACCGGCTGAAAAGCGCGGCCGCTACGCGGCCTGCGTGCAGATCGGCTCCCCCGCCGGCACACTGCTCTCCTCCGGCGCCTTCGCGCTTGTGCTCATGCTTGATGATGACGCGGTGAGCTCCTGGGGCTGGCGTGTTCCCTTCCTCATCGCTTTCCCCTTCCTTGGAGTAGCACTGTGGATTCGCACAAAGGCTGAAGAATCTCCTGTCTACAAAGCCCTCGAAGAGGAAGCTGAGGCCGACGAGGCTGCGCACCAAGGCTCACTGAAGGAACTTTTCACGCAGCACTTCCCACAACTGTGCCTTGCTTCCGCGGCCGCCTTCCTCGGCATCGGCGGCTTCTTCGTCATGAGCACCTATGTCCTCTCCTACGCCACAACCACGCTGGACTTCGAACGCCAGACCGTCGTGAACGCCACCCTCCTCGGCGCTGTGTGCCAAATCTTCATCAACATCATCTTCGGACGCATCGGTGAAAAGATTGGCCCGGGTCGTGTTATCGGATACGGCGCGCTTGCCACCGCTATCATGGCGTGGCCGCTGTGGGCGATGATCGATACCGGCAATGCCGTTCTCCTCACGCTTGCGGTCTGCATTGGGCTGTCCCTGGTCACCATCACCTATTCCGTGTCAGACGTCCTGCTCTCAGAGGTCTTCCCCGCCAACGTCCGCTATTCCGGCGTGGCCATCTCCGCCAATATCGCGTCAGCAGTATCGGGGCTGCTCCCCTTCCTTGCCACCGCGTTGAACGCTTCCAACGAGACCCCCAGTTCCACACCGGGAATCATCATCCTGGCCGCGACCGCCCTCATCACAGCCTTCGGCGGCTTCGCTGGCGAGAAACACCGCCGAGAAGACGACGTCGCCATCGTCGACTAATCCGAAACGGTTCATAAGAAAAACAAATTAGGACACGGCACCTCAGCCCACTAAGCTCAGGTGCCGTGTCTCAAGAACTCTCCTCCTCTACCCTGAACGCGCGCGCCCGGCACATTGTCGCCTGGGTCGCCGCGCTGAACCTCCTCGGATTCTTCGGCGAGTTCATCATCGCCGCCATCATCGGCTCGGCCGCACTGTTTGCTGACGCCGCCGATTTCCTCGAGGACTTTCTCATCAATGCGCTCGTCCTGCTCGCGCTGCGGTGGTCGGCGGAGGGACGTCGCAAAGCAAGCTATGGCCTAGCCGGGCTGATCCTGATTCCGGCATTGGCGTCCTATGGCATGGCGCTCTGGAAGATCATCACCGGCGCCGTACCTGAGCCACTTACGTTATCGGGCACGGCCGTGGCGGCGATGCTCATCAACCTGCTCTGCGCGGTGCTGCTCATACAACTTCGCCACGGCAGCGCGCTTACGCGCGGCGCATGGCTGGCGGCACGCAATGATGTCGCCGCCAATATCCTCATTCTCGGCGCCGGCCTACTCATGCTGGTGTGGGCAAGCCCGTGGCCGGACATCGTGGTGGGCCTCATCATCGGCACCATTAACCTGCGCGCAGCGGCTGAGGTGTTCGAGCAAGCGCGCGCCGAAGATCCGGAAATTGAAGAAGATTAACGCGCCATCCCTAAGAATTTTTTAAGTAAGCCGCGGGCCTGCATGCAATCCCGCGCGCACCTCTGGGGCTAAAAATGGCCTGGCAATAAGCGCTGCACGCAACCTTTTCCTACCCCGTATGGGGTCATTCTTTAGTTTGTGGCCAAATGGTCAAAGAGACGTTTTCCCAGAATACGGTCTAGTTGGACAAAACCAAGGTCGGCGCAAATTTCTTAGCCAATTGTTCACCTTCGCGTCACCCTATCGACATATACTTCGCTCTCCAAAAATATAAACAATCCTTAGGGTGCGCGATCCTGAAAGTCACCTTATCGTTGCTTCACGTCACGCACTGAGCGCTACAGCGCATACGCAGCGCCACCACAGTGCGTCACCATATTGCCCCAAACTTTTTCATCCAGGAGAACAACCATGACCAAGCGTCGTCGTACCGCCGGCCTCATCGCCGGCCTCGCGATTGCGGGCACCGCCCTCATCGCACCGGCTGCATCCGCAGCAACCCACACCGAGTCCTACCCGGAGACCCCGGCCGTCAACGCCAAGCTCCCCATCGTCCACACCAGCCACGGCTCCGACCACATGAAGGCCAACGTGCTCAACCCGCGTCCGGTCTGCAACCCGTGGGAGGACCACCGCACCGTGGTCTACAAGGTGACCGATAACTTCATGCCGGCAGGCACCATCTCCACCACCAACCAGACCAAGAAGGACATCCCGCTGCAGCAGGACCTGTCCAAGTCCCAGTCCATCACCCTGTCCGTCAACGGTGACCGCACTGAGACCACCTCCATGAACGCGGGCGGCAAGGGCTCCGGCAAGAACTCCGAGGGCTCCTTCGGCATCTCCCACCAGATCGCCACCAAGCTCGGCGCCTCCGCGTCCTACTCCCTGTCCTGGGAGGCTGGCCAGTCCATCGGCCCGTACGATGTTCCGCCGAACCACACCGGTGAGGCCACCTACGGCTTCCGCGTTCTGAACATGACCGGTACCCAGCAGTACTGCAAGCCGAACGGCACCTGGTCCACCCCGACCTTCTGGTCCGCAATGCAGCCGATGAAGAACGAGGTTCGCGTCAAGCTCTACGACGACATCGCTGATTCCTACGCTCCGAACAAGGACGCTCAGAACACCACCGACGTCAACGACCCGAAGGTTGTTGAGGAGGAGAAGTCCCCGGAGGCTGACGCTGAGGTCATCAAGGACAACGAGGTTGCTCCGGAGGAGAAGGTTGTCTCCGAGGCCGAAGGCAAGAAGGAAGAGGAAGCCGACAAGAAGGTCCAGGAGGACGTCGAGAACGGCAAGACCGATGAGGCTAAGCAGAAGCTGGACCTGAAGCCGGTTCTGACCACCTCTGGCGCTAAGCACGCAGGTTTCGCAGGCACCGTTGCTCTCCGCCTGGAGAACGTCGGCACCGAGCGCTACTACGGCAACTACCCGGCAGTTCAGTACCGCGTTGACGTCAAGACCGCTGAGGGCCCGAAGGGTGTTGACCGCCTGATCACCCCGCGTTCCTCCAATGGTGCGCACATCCGCGACCTTGGCTTCGACGAGAAGACCTCCACCCGCTCCTTCGAGGTCACCCTGGCCAACCCGATTAACGCTGGCGAGTCCGCTCGCGTTGCCAACCTGGACTTCGGCGACGGCAACACCAAGGAAGGCCGCCTGAAGAACTACATCGAGGTCACCCAGATTTCCCGCCTCGACGGTGACAAGTCCACCCACAACGACCAGAACGTTGATTCCCGCGAGATCACCGTCAAGGACACCGGCAAGAAGGCTGAGGGCCTGTTCTAAATAACAGCCCCCTCCTCTACATAACGAGTGTGCAGCACGCCGGCGCTTAGTCCGGCTGCGAGAGAGTGCGTAAACCCCCGACCGCCCCCATGCGGTCGGGGGTTTACGTTTCTCCGGTTTGGAGCGCCCAGCCCCACTAGCGCTGTTATGTACTAATGCACTAATGCAGTCGATGCAATGTTTGTTGGATATTCTGAGATAATGCTTTCCTCTCGCACCGCGCTCGCGGGCATTCTTTCGGTGGGGCTGATTCTTTCTCCTCCCCACACTCATCTCGCACACGCGCAGTCTTCAGTTGATTCCGCACACTCAGCAGACTCGCTGAGCAGCGAGGTCACCAACATTGATCAGCACTCCTCTGCTCTCGATCCCATCGCGCTGGGTCCGTTGGCGCCGGTGCTCTTCGCGGAGAACATCTTTCCCGTATGGGGACCGCTACTCCAGCTGTTAAAGATTCCCGTCGTGGCGCCGGAAGCCACGCGCCCACCGGCCACCGCCGCGCCGGCACAGCTGCGCGAGCTGCAGCACATCCAGGACAACGTGTGGCAGTTCAAGGCCTACTCACCATCCATGGACCGCGTCATCACCAACGACATCATTCTCCCGCCGGGTGGATTGGAGAATACTCAGCCCCGCCCGACCTATTACTTGCTCGGTGGCGCCGGAGGAGGCGAGGACGCACTGTGGTGGGACGGCGGAGGAGCCTCCGAGTTTTTCCAGGACAAGCAGGTCAATGTTGTCTCGCCGCGCGGTGCTTATGGCTCAATGATGTCCGATTGGGCCCAGCCGCACGACATGCACGGAAAGTACAAGTGGGCCACCTACCTGACCAAGGAGCTCCCGCAGCTTATCGACGCCGAGTTTCACGGCAACGGTACCGACGGCATCGCGGGCGTGAGCAACTCTGGCGGCCCAGCACTCGAACTTGCCACCTATGATCCGCGGTTCAAGGTAGCCGGTTCCATCTCCGGTTGCCCCTCGACCACGGGAGTTGTCGCGCAAGGCTTCGCGTGGGTCAGCGCGGCGTTCTACGGCACGGACCCGGCGCGCTCCTTTGGTGCGCCGTGGGATCCGGCGTGGGCTCGGCATTCGCCGGTTCTCAACCTCGATAAGCAGCACGGCAGGAAGACGTTTGTCATCGTCTCACGCGGTGGCCCGGCGGACTTTGATGTCGACATTGAGGACTCACCGCTGCCGGCACTAGGCCTCAATGAGCGCTTGGATTATTGGTGCAGTTCCTACTACGCCAAGCAAGCCACCGCAGCTGGCGTGGATCTCGATTACTACGAGCTTCCGGAAGGACGCCACACGTGGGGGCTGTTCCGACGTGAGCTGGCCATCAGTTGGGCCACGGTGGGCCCGGCCCTCGGGGTGTAGTCCCTAGATCACCGCACGTTGCATTAGTAAAATCAGCATCCATGAATGTCATGGATACGTGGGAACCCACACTTACGACAGGACCACTTCTCGGCATCGCCGCGGCTGCAATTGCGGTCATCTTGGTCCTTGTCATCTACTTCAAGGTGCACGCCTTCGTCACCCTCGTCACGGTCTCCGCGCTGACTGCGTTGGCCGCCGGCATCCCACTGGATGGCGTGGTGCCCACCATGACGAGCGGCTTCGGATCGACGTTGGGTTCCGTGGCCTTGCTGGTGGGCCTGGGCGCCATGATCGGGCGGTTGGCGGAGACCTCCGGCGGTGCCAAGACGCTTGCCGACGCCCTCGTGAAACTCTTCGGCGAGGACAAAGCGCCCCTGGCTCTGGGCGTGGCCTCCCTCATCATGGGTTTTCCCATCTTCTTCGACGCGGGTCTCATGGTGATGCTGCCGGTCATCTTCGCCGTCGCCCGGCGCCTCGATGGCCCAGTGTTGGCCTACGGCACCCCCGCCGCCGGCGCCTTTTCCGTCATGCACGTCTTTGTCCCACCGCACCCGGGACCTGTCGCAGCTGGTGAGTTCTTCGGCGCGAACATCGGCCTCATCCTTATCTTCGGTCTCCTCGTCGCGCTGCCCACGTGGTATCTCTCCGGCTACCGCTTCGGGCTCCACCTAGGAAAGAAGTACCCCTACCGCCTCGAGGAAGCGGTCACCGGCGCGCTGGTGAGCGAAGCGGAACTGCCGGCGCGCCCAGCCTCCCCGTTCGCGGTTCTCAGCATCCTGTTCATCCCCATGGTGCTTATCTTTGGCAATACCGGGCTGACCACGCTGGGCACCGCTGGCCTCGTCGACCCCGCTGCCTCATGGGTGCGCTTCTTCATTTTCTTAGGCCAGACCCCGATCGCCCTGCTGATCACCACTCTTGCGGCAATGGTCGTGCTGGGTCTGCGCCGTGGGGAAAGCAAGAGCGCCATCGAAAAGACCGTGGAGTCTTCGCTTGGTCCGATTTGTTCCGTCATCCTCATCACCGGCGCCGGCGGCATGTTCGGCGGGGTGCTGCGCACCAGCGGCATCGGTGACGCGCTGGCGGATTCCATGTCCGGACTCGGCATCCCCGTCATCCTGGCCTGCTACCTCATCGCGGTAGCTCTGCGCCTGGCACAGGGCTCAGCCACCGTTGCCCTCACCACGGCCGCAGCCCTCATGGTGCCCGCCGTGGAGGCAGGCGGCTTCACGGAAATCCAGCTGGTCCTCATCACGCTTGCCACCGCGGCAGGTTCCGTCTTTGGCAGCCACGTCAATGACTCCGGCTTCTGGTTGGTCGGCCGGCTCATGGGCATGGACGTAGCCACCACCCTGCGGACATGGACCGCCAACCAGGCGCTGATTTCCGCGATCGGCTTCGGCGTCGTCCTTATCTTCTACGGCGCCGCCGCACTGCTTTAGACCTGCAGGTACTCGGCCGCTGCGGCGGCAAGTTCCTCCGGGGCAGCGCTGACATCCAGCACGATGCCTGCTTCCCCCGGCTGCAGTTCCTCGAGCGTCTCGAACTGCGAGTCCAACAGGGAGACCGGCATGAAGTGCCCAGAGCGCTGGCTCATGCGCTCCTTGAGCAAATCGTAGGAGCCGTGCAGGTGCACGAAGACCGTATCCGGTGCCGCGGCGCGGATGATGTCGCGGTAGGAGCGCTTGAGCGCGGAGCAGCCCACGATGGCCCCGGCGTCCTGGTCCGCGAGAAAGCGGCCGATGGATTCGAGCCAGGGCTTGCGGTCGTCGTCGTCAAGCGCCTGCCCCGAGGACATCTTCTCGATGTTCGCCTTCGGGTGCATATCGTCCCCATCCCGAAAAGGCAGGCCGGTGCGCTGCGCCAGCAACTCCCCCACCGTGGACTTACCGCAGCTCGAGACTCCCATGATCACCACGTGCTTGCGCATCAATCCTCCTTAAGACAGCACCCGATCCTACGCGCTACGCGCTACGTAACGTAGCGCGGTTCAACACAGTGCGGCTTAGCGCAGCGGCCCGTAGCCAAAGTCCCCGCGCTGCACCTCGCCGCGGGCATTCGGATCGAAGGTGGCGCACAGGGCGGCCGCCACGTAGCGCACGCCGCCCTCCGGCGCGGAGGAGCCGACGCGCTCAGCACAGTTCTCCAGTGCAGGCAGGCCGATGCTCTGCCCCGGCATCGTCATGGAGAAGAAGGACGCGGCCATCATGGTGTTACCATCAGCGCGAACATATTCCGAAGAGCCCTTGATGGCCTGCCAGGCAATCGCGCCAACGGGGTCGGTACGGAATTGGTCCCGCTCAGTTTGGGTCAGCTCGGCGTTGGCGGCGGGGACGGACAGGGATGCAACGAGGAGCGCAGCGCATGCTGCGAGGAAAGAAGATTTTTTCATAGCAATACTGTATCCCCTGTGCCGTGGGGTTGTCCTGGTATTCCTTCGTTAGTGCCCAGATGAGTCGCTTGTTGCGTGACGGATGGAAGCGCGCAGCTGGTGTATCTCAGTGGGCCCCACGCGGCAGCACCCGCCCAGCAGGCTCGCGCCGGCGGCCACGAGATCCGTTGCGGCCTCAGCTAAACTCACCGCGCCAGCGGGGGCCGGCCGCCACTCATGGGCGCCATGGTCCCAGAGTTCGCCGCTGTTGGGGCAAGCCAGCAGCGGCTTATCGGTGGCTGCGTGCAGCATCTTCACTACACCGAGCGCTTGGGGTGCGCTCACACAGTTCACGCCCACGGCACCCAGCCGTGGTGCCTGGTTGACCAGCTCAATAACACGCATGAGCTTGACCGGGTCAGCGGCAATGGCCCCGGTAATGCTCAGCGCGAAGGGCTTGGGCTGAGCCGACAGGAGTTCCAGCAGTACCGCAGCCTCGTCGACGTTGGGGATGGTCTCAGCAAGCAAAAAGTCAGCGTCCGTATCCGCGAGCACCGCTACCCTGCGGGCATGCCAGCGGTACAGCTCCTCGTGGCTAAGGCCGTAGGCCCCGTCGTAGTCGGTGCCCTCACCTAGGCCTGCACCATAAGGGCCGATGGACGCAGCAACTAAAAATTCCTCCAGGGCGCCGTGCTTGTCGACGGCCCCGCCCGCCGCATCACGTGCCACCGCAACGCTGCGGCGCAGAAGTGTTTCCGCCTCCTCGCCAAGGACTTCGAAGGTGACTTGGTAGGACGCCGTGGTGGCCACTTGGGCACCAGCGGCGAAGAAGTCAGCGTGGGCAGATTCGATGAGCGCTGGGTTCTCACGCAGTACTCGCGCCGACCACAACGGGCCGGAGATATCGTGTCCTTGGGCTTCGAGGTAGGTTCCCAGGCCGCCATCGAGAAGCAGCGGCGCGGCATGAAGGACCATGCGCATGAGCTTAGCAATGGCTTCCGCAGTCACCCCGCACCATCACGATAAGCCACCCCAATAGACGTATTAGTTTTCTTAATCTTTAGGCGGTCCGATCGTTCTTCCCGGGATCTATTCACGCTCGTCATCACCATTTCCACGCACCGCGCCACAACAGCGCCCATTAGCACAAGCTATGCATTCACAGAAGCTACCCATGCTTTTGCCAAGAAATAGCAAAGATTTCGACCATATTCAGCCCCTTTGCGCCTAAAAGGCCTGGTTATAGGAATGCCATCCTGAATAACCACCCCCGAACATTGCCCCCACTGCACGAAACTAAAGGCCCAACCTTTGCAAAGTCGGGCCAAAAGTAGGGGAAATCTAAAGAAGCTTAAGGGACGGGCCATAAATAACTTCAAACATAAGTCTAAAACTTAAAACTGCTGGTCAGCTGGCTTTTCTGCACCAAAGAGAGCTTTAATTTTAAGTGAAAGTACCGCTCGGTACGCGGCAAGAAAGCCGCCACTTAACCCTGAAGCAGAAAGAGGTGCCCGCCATGTTCCGCCTCCAGTTTGGACACACCGCCACAAAGATTATTGCCCCCGTTGCTGCTGCCGCAGCACTCTTCGCTGGCTCCGTTAACACCCCTGCTCAGGCTGTAAGTTCCTTCGGCACGTTCAACCCAGCCGCGTTCGGCTTCACCGTCCCCGCAGCGGCAGGTCCGGTTACCCCGGCACCGCAGACCTCCGCCAGCGTCCAGGGAATCATTAATCAAACCAATGCCCAGCGCGTGGCCAAGGGCCTCGCACCGCTGCGCGTTGACCCGAACCTGACCAACCTGGCGCAGGACTGGGCCAACACCTTGAGCCGCGACGGCAACACCCGTCACCGCCCGAACTACTGGACGCACTACCCCGCCGGCCTGCCGGCTGGTGGCGAGAACGTCCTCCAGGCATGGAGCGACTACTCCGATGCCCGCATCGTGCAGCTATGGATGGACTCCCCCGGCCACCGCAAGAACCTGCTTGACCCGCGCGCCAAGTCCGTGGGGATTGGCATGGCCATCGGCGCCGACGGCAAGCTGTATGCAGTTCAGAATTTTGGACGCTAGGCCTCACACCTTTGCCCAATAGATGTACCCGCGAGAAGGAACCCCCTCCTCACGGGTGCATCCACCGTTTTGGCACCAAGATAATTCTCACATGACCACCCAATCCAGAACCATTCAGGGAGCTGCCGACATCAAAGGAGCGGGAGGGTTGGACTTGTTCGTCGTCGGGTCGCCGAGGACTTGCCCATCGGTGTCGGTGAGTTCTTTGTAAAGAGACTTCTCGGCGGGTTTCTCGGAAGGTTCGGCACTCCCAGATAAAGACGCGCTAGCACGAAACCAAAGAAGCAGCGTAGTGCAGCGCTCCATACGCAGCCCCCTAGTAACGCTCACGCGTTACTTCTACTTGGGCAAGCAACCTAGACGGGTCGGCGTTACCGGGGCGATACCAATGCTGAAATGGGTCCTGTGGTCGCGGTTATTCGGCGTGGAAGGCCGGGTTCAGGGTTTCGATCGTGGCCATCGGGGTGTCATAGCCAAGGACGTTAAAGCCTTCGTCCTCTCCGGGCCACAGGAATGTGTGGTCGAAACTATCGGAGGCGAGATCGTAGCGCGCGATCCACGTCTGCCACTTACCGCGTTCCGGATCGGCGGTGAGCTGTCGCAACCATTCCAGCAGGTCGGGGTCGAGTGCCGGATTGCGTATGCCCACCGGCGTGGGCAGAGTCTCCTTGCCGACAAAGCGCCATGCTTGTGATGCACCTTGTACTTCGTTGAGGCCGGTCACGACCACAAAGCCGTCCCACGGTTTCTCCTCATTGAGCTCCTCATCTAAACGCAGACACTCGCTCATTGCTTCAAGGACCGAATCGGCGGAGTCCATGTCGACGGTGAAATCAGATGGAGTCATTGCGTTCCCTCCAGTTGCGCCATGGGTTTATTCAGCGTGATGGGCTGGGTTCAGGGTTTCGATCGTGGACATCGGAGTGTCATAGGCGAGAACGTTAAAGCCTTCGTCCTCTCCGGGCCACAGGAATGTGTGGTCGAAGCTATCGGAGGCGAGATCGTACCGCGCGATCCAGGTCTGCCACTCACCGCGTTCCGGATCGGCGGTGAGCTCTCGCAACCGTGCGATCAGCGTATCGTTGAACGCTGGGTTGAGTGCGGACACCGTGGTGATCAAAGTCTTATCACCGACAAACCGCCATGCTTGGTGCGCCGAGTGCCCCTGCTCGTAACCGGACACGACCACAAAGCCATCCCACGGTGTACGCTGATTGAGTTTGCGGTCCACGCGTAGGCATCGACCGATCACATCCAGAATCGAATCGACGGAGTCGTAGTCAACCTCGATATCGGGTGTGGTCATTGTGTTTCCTTCAGTTGCTTCCGGTGTACACACGAACCAAGCCTAGCGGCAGCCTATTCGTATTGCTTACTCACTTTGCGCAACGGGTATTTGATTGACACTGCGCCGCGTGTATTCAAGGTCCTTTCCGTAAATAGTCAAGCCCGTGATGTCGTGATGGTCAGATTTCCGGAAGATGAAGGATGCCAGGTAGCCGATAACGAGAGTTCCTACGAAGGCGACAATCGAGACCAAGAATGGGCCTTGGTCCAGCTTTCCAGCGAAATACGCAGCAATCGCTCCGCACAGGAGCCCGATGAGAACGCCATTGGAATTTGCGGACTTCGTAAAGATACCCAAGACAAATACCGCAGTGAGCGGAACTCCAAAAAGACCGGTAATCGCGAGGAACAGGTCCCACAGGTCCGACTGGTTGGTAATGATGAGATACAGTGCAACGGCCAATCCGAAGGTTCCGGCAACGATGATGACCAGGCGAGAGAAAGTAACCGACGCCTCCTTCGGGGAGAAGCGGTTATAGATATCCACGGCAACGCACGCGGAAATCGAGTTGAGCGAAGAAGAAATTGTCGATTGCGCAGCCGCCAAGATGGCAGCAATCAAGAGTCCAGCAATGCCTGCAGGCAGCTCCGAAAGAATGAAATACGGCACTACAGCAGAAGTGTTGACTCCTTCAGGCAGACCACCCTTCGCTTCGTAGAAGTTATACAAAGCCGTTCCCATCCCGTAGAACAGCGGAATTGTTATCAGCGCCAGTATTCCGTTGACGATGAGGGACTTCTTCGTCGCTTGAATCGTAGGAGTCGTTTGGTAGCGCTGAACGACGTCCTGAGAAGAGGTGTACTGGTGCAAGCTGTTCAGTACATTTCCGATAAAGATGAATGGTATCGAGGAGAAGACTGCATTCGTGGTGAAGTTGTCCGCTGAGTAGAACTTTCCTTCTTCAGCGGCGTTAACCACCGCACCGTTAAATCCGTCGGGAGTCATGGCCATGGCCGTCAGCACTACCGCTGCGGCGCCAGCCAGCAGCAGGATACCCTGAATCACATCAGACCAAATCACGCCTTCCATGCCTCCCAGGAAGGTGTACACAATACAAAGAGCGCCTACAAACGCGGCGACGACCAGCGGGTTGATATCTGCCACCGACGTGATTGCCAATGTCGGCAAATAGATAACGATGGCGATGCGCCCGACGTGATAAAGAACGAAGAGGAGCGAGCCGAGAACTCGGAGGGCTACGGAGAATCTCTCCTCAAGGTACTCGTAGGCCGTCGTGACATCCAGCTTCCTGAAGAACGGAACATAGTAACCAATCAAAATTGGAACAATGGCAAAAATAGCGAGGTTACCAGCCGAGTAGGCCCAGTCAGTCAGATAGGCCTTTTCCGGCGTCGACATGAATGTGATGGCAGACAGCGTCGTGGCATAGATAGAAAATCCCGCTGCCCAGCCAGGAATCCTGCCACCCGCTTTGAAGAATTCGTCCTGATCACTGCCGGCCCTACGCGCAAAATAAGCGCCGACAAGAAGCATTCCCAGGAGATAGAGGATCAGAACTATCCAGTTGAGTGTTCCGAACGATTGCATGTGGCCTTCCCTTCAGGGCTTTCAATATAGAGAGCTAAGTCACTCTCCGATTCGTCTGTGCAACAAAGCATGTTGAAAGATACAATACATCAGACGTCTGATGTGTGAAGGGTTTTAAGATAAAACTGCTTACCCTGCCCGTCAGAGCGAAGTGCTCCTCCCCCAGCAGCGCTCATCCTTTGAGAACCCCGCCAACGTGGGAGGCTTAAGATGGATCGGAAAGAAAAGAGGGATTAACCAGTGCACACCGGAACATGGGGATTCAGCGAAGCCGCACATCGCCCTGCCTCAACCACACAGCAGGCTGTAGAAGGCATCAAGAAATTCATCCAGGACAACGCACTCAAGCCTGGGGACACTTTGCCAACCGAATCAGAGCTCTGTGCGGAACTCGGTTTCTCTCGCTCTTCTGTCCGAGAAGCCATCAGAATCCTAACGACGTTAGATATCGTCGAAGTCAGGCACGGAACCGGAACGTTTGTCTCCGGCACGTCACTCAAAGCCCTAGTTCAAGGCCTCATTTTTCGCGCGACTCTCGACGCTGACGACAACCTTGAAACGCTTCGCAATGTGGTGGAGATTCGGCAGGCAATTGATCTTGCTATCGGGCAAGAAATCACTACCAAACCCGATCCCTCCAAGCTAGATCAGTTGAGCGCCATCGTTGAAAAGATGTCTGCCAAGCGGGAGCAAGGTCTCAACTTTGCCGAGGAGGATCGGGAGTTTCATCAGGTATTGCTCTCCGAAATAGATAACCCGATTATCCGTGAGCTCAATGATGCCTTCTGGCAAGTGCACATGAACGTCATTCCACTTCGCAAATTGGAAGAACCACAGGACTTCAGCAGAACGGTACGCGCGCACCAGGACATCGTCGATGCTCTACAGGACAACGACCTGAAGAAGTACCAAGCGTCTGTGCTCAGGCATTACGAACCCCTGCTGACTTCGCTGTGACAGTCCGCGTCAGCTATTAAAGCTCCGTGTAATCCACGCCGGATCTGTGATGGCAGTGCCGATGATGATTGCATCGGCGCCGGCGCGCTTTCCTGCAGCCACATCATCGCGCGAGGCAAACCTGCCTTCGCCGATTACAAAGGCATCCTCACCGCAGAGCCGTCGCCCCTCTGCCAAGCATTCAAGATCTGGGCCTTCGGTCTTGCTCCGGAACTCTGTGTAGCCGGCCAGCGTCGTTGAGATGATATCCGCCCCCGCTTGGTGCGCCCGCTGCATTTCTTCCGGGGTAGAACAGTCAGCCATCGACAGAACATTAAGTCGGTGGCACTCGGCGACAAGATCGGAGAAGCTCGATCCATCGGGCCGAGGGCGATCCGTAGCATCCGCACAGATAACCGCAGCCCCTGCCTCGGCCAATTGGCGTACGGACTCAACGGTAGGGGTGATATAAACCCCCTCACTCCCCTCCTTTGTCAGACCGAAAACTGGTACATCTACTGCGGCTGCGATTGCCTCGACATCCTCGATGCCGCCATACCCTCCACACCGGATTGCGCGGCTTCCGCCCTCAACACACGCACGAGCGACATGCGTCAAGGTATGGGTATCGCGCATTGGGTGACCATCTGGCGCTTGCACCGAGACAATCACCGAGTTCCGAATCATGCCGTGAACTTCTTCTCGGCGTTCCGCCAGTTCACTACTCTTAAACCTAAACATATACCTGAGCCTTCTTCTGGAAATACCGCAGATAAACGGTGCTAAAAAGCGTTGTCTCGAGCAAAAGCCGCTGCACCCACTAACGGTGCTGTCGCCGGAGATTCAGTAACCCGAATTGCAACGGAGCGATTCGGCTTCAATGCGAAATCCTCTATGGCCTGACGGAATGGTTCTTCTACAGCGGCCCCAATCTGGCACACACCGCCGCCCAAGACAACGGCATCGAGATCGAGCCCTGAAACAAGACCCGCCACCGCACGGCCAAGGCCATAAGAATTCCCTCGAATAATCCGGGAAGCGAGTTCATCTCCCTGGTTCATTCTTTCTACGACCTTTTCGAGGGGAAGCGCTAACTGGGCCCGTTCCTTCCACTGCACTCGCTCGCTCGCCGGGTTCGTAGAAAATTCTTCGTAATACGCAGCCAAGCTATTGCCGCTCATGATGTTCTCGGCGCGGTCCGCAAAGCCCCGGAAATCAGCACACAAGAGTTCAGAAAACTCTCCGGCCGATCCGGTAGGTCCGCTGAGCAGACTCCCGTTATCGCTTACCGCACCACCGACACCAGTTCCCAACGAAAGGTACAGGACTCTGCCGGACTGGAACTCCCTCGCGGCTCCGAGCATCAGCTCTCCGTACGCCCAGACTCGCACATCGTTATGAACAGCACACGGGAGGTCAACAACCTCTTTCGCAACCTCACGAAGATTGGTACCAGACCAGTTCTTAATGGTGTCTCCGTTGTAGGTGACGAGTCCCTCAGGTGCCTGAATCACTCCTGGCGAGCCAATGCCGATTCGCGCCGGGGCAATGCCCGATTCCTCCAACGCCAGCTGAATGGCCTTCTTGATCTGCTCCTGTGGCGAAGCCCCGGCCGGCTGGGTAGGGATCTTTCCCAACGCAACTGCCTGCGTTGGGTCTTCATCAGACACGAAGCCCCAACCAATCTTTGTTGCACCGACATCAAGCGCAAGGGTACTAGTCACTCTTCACTCGTTTCGTCGTAATTCAGCGGAATTAGGGCTCGATCACCTGAGCGGCATCGACGATCTCATGAATCTTAGCCAGCTCCTCATCGTTCAGAGCGACATGCGGACGAGACATCAGCCCCGACGGGAAGACGCCCAGGTGGTGCAGCGCTGCCTTGAAACTGCCGAGGCCCTGCGAGCTTCCGCCCATGCGCGTGCCATCGCCCACACCAACGATGGTGAAAAGATCACAAATCTTAGACTGCAATTCCGCGGCCTCCGCATATGCTCCATCAACCAGTAGCTCATGCAGCTTCACGTAGGAAACCGGATCCACGTTGCCCAGACCAGGTACCACGCCATCGGCACCTGCCAGGTAAGCGAAGTCGACCGTAGTTTCCGAGCCGGTCAACACTACGAAGTCTGTCACCCCAGCTTTGTTGCGGGCACTAATCAAGGCACGCGTGTATCCATCATTGCCGCCAGAATCCTTCACACCAGCAATAACGCCTTCCTTGGCCAGGGAAATAAGAGTAGAGATATCCAGCACCGAGTGAACGCTGACCGGAATGTTATACGCATAGATAGGAGTCTCTGGCGCGGCTTCATGAAGAAGTCGGAAGTGCTCAGCAATTTCTACATCATGAGTACGAACATAAAAAGGTGCAGTAGCAACTAGCCCTTGCACCCCGAGCGCGACGGCATCTTCAATGTGCTCAATTACTCGCGGAGCCGTCATATCAATCACGCCGGCAATGACCGGAACGCGCCCTTGAGCCTGTTCCACCACCGTTGCGATAACTTCCTTGCGCTGCTCTCGAGTGAGGAAAGCTACCTCACCTGAAGAGCCGAGCACGAACAGGCCATGAACGCCAGCCTTTATAAGGCGTTCAGCCTGGCGCTTGAGGGTATCGGTGTCAACGGAGTAGTCCTCATTAAACGGGGTCAGCAGCGGTGGCACCACGCCACGCAGGAGCTGTGTGCTTGCAGTCATGTTTGGGAACCTTCCTATTCGCCTTCGTATTGGAGTCATAAGACATCATACGTCTCCTACGATTGTGATGCAGTTCCTTCTAGCGAAAAGAAGCGAAAGAAAACGCCGACTAACCTACCCCGGCAACAACTCCGATGCCTCCCCCACCACGCTCACCACGAGCACGTCGCGCGCACGGGAGGCCGCCACGTAGAGCAACGCCCGCTCCCGCTGCAAAGCCTCGTCGGCCTCGGCCGGGGCTAGGCCCTTCATGAGGTAGCGCTGAGGCAACGCCTCCCTGCTCACATCAAGCAAGATGACGTGCGTAAACTTCAGGCCTTTGGCGGACTGATTGTGGATCAGGAGTTCGAGAACTCCATCAATAAATCCGGACCTTCAATGGGCGAAGCTTCTCGCCCAGAAACTCGGTACATGCTTAAGCCCACCAAATTGTAAATACCGCCGACCAGTAGGCCAGCCGTTATCCCGGCCGCTTCGTTACTTCGAACTATGGCCTGTCCTCAGACGTAAACTCATTAGCCAGTCGAGCTACATGAAGAGCCAAATAAGAAACTTCATCATCCAGCAGATGAGTGGTGAGGCGAAGCTCTAGGACATCCTTGAGCAAAAGCGCACATCTGACCGCTTCTGGATACTTAGTTTCAAGCCCTTGCTGCAAAACTGCCATACCTTCGTCCAACTGCTGGTCACTTTTCACTCGCACGAAAAAGTACCGCATATGGGTTATGAACCTAGCTGCACTAACCGAATTCCGATCCACCCTCAATCCCAACGCGCGGTCTATCACATCGAAGAGCTGGGTGAACAACTCGGTCATTTCGTAAGTAAAAGAGAGATCCTCAACTCGAAAACCCGCGTTTACCAAGTGGAGTGCGATAGCAACTGCTTCGGATTCTGGCAGCGGATCAAGGTACCGCCGATTTAGCCACCTATTAACGCCTAAAAGAATTTCGCCTCCGATGGCGAACTCCTCGGGATAGAGGTTTTTAACCTCTGCTTCCAGAGGATTTGCTGACGCTGCTAGTTGCGGATCGATAGAAAAGCGACGCACTGCCATTTGAAGGTGATCCGCCAGTGCGACGGTGGTTGCAGAAGCAACATCAATTCCAATCGAACTGGCATGTTCGTGGAGTAGGGACTCAGCCAACTGCAAATAATCTGGGTCAACCGAAGCGAGTAAATCAGCGAGATTGCTTATGTCTCGATTATTTTCCGGGACAAATACTTGATTTATCTTTCCCGCGTCCACTGGCTCCCCCGGCCGCTTCTTAAAGCCAACTCCCCACCCGGTTACCACTACTTTTGTACCGTCCGGGCGCACGGAGAGGACCACGTTATTATTGAGGGCCCGAAGAACCTTCATCTCAGTCATAGTCCTCTCCTTGCCTTTGATTATCCTCGTTTCAGCGATTCACCGTTCGTCGCGATCACCTCTTTGTACCAATAGAAAGAGTCCTTTCGGTATCGGTCGAGAGTCCCCTCACCATTATTGTCAAGATCCACGTAAATGAAACCGTACCGCTTTTTCATCTCAGCTGTCGAAGCGGATATTAGGTCGATGCAGCCCCAAGATGTGTAGCCCATAATAGGGATGCCGTCCTTGAGTGCTTCCTCAACTTGGACTAGGTGGTCATTCATGTAGTTGATGCGATAGTCATCGTGGACGGTCTTGGTAGTTCCTTCATCTACCAGTTGATCTACCGCACCCAAGCCATTTTCGACGATGAACAGTGGCTTGTGCCATCGGTCATACATAGTATTCAGGGCATAGCGCAGCCCCACTGGGTCAATGGCCCAGCCCCAATCGGACACCTCGACTTCAGGATTTTTTACACCTCCCATGATATTTCCGCCGCCCCGTTCCGCACTCGGATCAGTAGTTTCAGCAACAGACATGTAGTAGGAAAAAGACACAAAGTCGACGGTGTTGCGCAAGTCGACGAGGTCTTGTTCAGAAATGTCGAGTTCAATTTCATGCTCCTTAAACACACGGAGCAGCGTATTTGGATACTCACCATTTACATGAATATCGCCAAACAATGCGTCTAGCTGTGTTTCGCGAAGCGCCTTGAACGCATCTTCGGGCCTCGGCCTGAGCGGATAGCGAGGGACGCTGATGACCATGCACCCAATTGAGAAATCCTGACTAATGGTTCGCGCAACCGCGGTTGCGCGAGCAGATGCGACCATGATGTGGTGAATGGCTTGATACAGTTCCTGCTCGGTAATCTCTTCACGAGTCTTCTCAATCGCACCACCCATGAATGGCTGATGCAGAATTGAATTCACTTCGTTGAAGGTCAACCAGTACTTAACGCGCCCCTTGTAGCGGTTAAAGACCGTTGTAGCGTATTTAACATAGAAGTCAATCAGTTTTCTGTTTGACCAACCACCATAGCTACGAGCTAGGTTCAATGGAGTCTCATAGTGAGACAAAGTCACAAGCGGCTCGATACCGTATTTTTCGAGTTCATCGAGGATACGATCATAGAACGCCAATCCCTCTTCGTTAGGCTCTTCGTTATCACCGTTCGGAAAAACCCTCGACCATGCGATCGAAAATCTATAGACTTTAAAACCCATATCGGCCAGAAGGGCAATGTCTTCTTGATAGCGGTGATAGTGGTCGATGCCTTTCAACTTCAGATTATCCGAAGTGGGAGCTTCAGTCGGCGGCGTCATCAAGCCGTTGGGCATCACGTCTTGGATCGATAGGCCTTTTCCGCCTTCATCAAATGCCCCTTCCAGCTGATTCGCCGCAGTGGCTCCACCCCACAGAAATCCTTCGGGGAAAGCAGACTTTTTCATGATTCGATTCCTTTCTTGAAAGCTACTTGGTCGCGGTGATGACTACTTCATCTACGACCGCTTGGTTTTCTTCTGCAACAACGGTTACGTCCTCCAGCTTCGCGGTATTTGTAACCACCACGATAGTGGTATCGTCATAACCTGCACTTTCAATCGCGTTGAGGTCGACGTCAACAAGCACCTGTCCAAGCTCCACTTGGTCACCTCGGGAAACATGAACGTCAAAACCGTCGCCTCTCATCTTTACCGTGTCGATTCCGACGTGCACGAGGACCTCAATTCCATCCGCAGTTTTGATGCCAAAGGCGTGGCCCGATTTCGGTGCGGCGATCACTGTTCCAGCCACTGGAGAAGAAATCTTTCCCGTGGTCGGCTTAATTCCAACGCCTTTACCCATCGCTTCCGAAGCGAACACCTCATCCGCAACTTTGTTGAGCGGGATAATGGTTCCAGGTACTACTGCCCGAATGTCAACGGCTCTCCCATCAGAAGTAGCTTCCGGTGTTACAGCTTCGGCACTGTTCTCCAGTGACGTTTCACCTGTTTCAGCCGAGGCTGCATCTGCGCGACGTTCCGCCATTGGGGTTAAAATCCAAGACCCGATAAAACCGATTACAATCGCCACACCACTACCAACTAGCTGTGCAGCAAAAGAACCGACATTCATGGCAGCAGGAAGCGCCAGTAACGATGGGAAGGCGTATACATCAAAGGCATTTCCGCCCACAGCGATGATTGCACCGCCAACGGCACCGCCTACGCATCCTGCATAAAACGGGAATTTGAGGGGAAGGTTAACACCGTAAATAATTGGCTCGGTGACACCAGCCATAAATCCGGAAAATACGCCGGCCCCAGCGACCTTTTTACGCGCATCGTTCTTCGTCCGCAAGAATACGCCAAGAGCAGCGGCGGCTTGGGCAAGTACGGCCGCCATGATAGTAGCCATAATGAATGAATGACCATCCACGGCAAGTTCATTTAGGAAGATAGGATTGAACGCCCAGTGTAGGCCGAAAATAACCAAGACCTGCCAGAACCCACCCATTATTGCACCACCAAGCCATGGAATGTGAACAAAAACTGAGTTCACGCCATCAGCAATGAGCTGTGACAGCCATACAGTCGCAGGTCCGACGGTAAGAAGCACCACGGGTACCATTACCGCAACGACGATTAGCGGCGTGAAGAAATTTCGGATAGCGCCGGGAAGTACTCGTTCAAGCCACCGTTGCAAATACCCAGCCAACCAAACTGCGATAACAGGGGCAATAACGGAGGAGGCATAGCTTGCCGTCATTAACGGAATTCCAAAGAAATGTACATCATTTCGCGTACCTAGTTCCACAATCGCCGGGTATACCAGTGGAGCAACCGTGGCCATAGCTACGTATTGGTTAACCCTGAAATACCGTGCTGAAGTTGCTGCTAGGAAGAGCGGTAAGAAGAAAAAGAAAGCATCAAACGCAGCATTAAAAACGATATACGTGTCAGAATCAGCGCTAAACGAGGTGAAATTAGTCGCAAGCGTCAGGAAGGCCTTACCTAGGCCCAGTCCAGCGAGACACCAAACAATCGGGCTGAAGAGAGACGAAATCATGTCAATGAACGCATTTAGAGGGTTCCCGCTCTTGACTGTTTCATTGTCCGCAGCTTGCAGCTGCGCTTCACCGTCTTTCACACCTTTAGCCGACATTCCAGGCAAAGCTGTGATGGCTTGATACGCCAGCGGTACGTCGTTTCCGACCACGACTTGGTACTGCCCACCGGCTTTAACAAGTGTAAGCACACCGTTGGTTGATTTAACTGCCGCCTCGTCTACCCTGTCAGCGTCCGCTAACTTGAAACGCAATCGTGTAGCACAATGCGTCACGCTGTTTACGTTCTCCGCCCCGCCGAGTGCACGTAGCACTTCTGTCGCAAGAGGCTGAAAATCCGCTTTCGTCGCCATTCTTATGGCTCCTTTCGGTCAAACAATTCAATCTGAGCCGCTGCAACGATTACGGCACCTCAGATTCACTTCGTGCAAAGCCTTGCCGGCCACGACTGGAACACGAAAACGAGAAAAGACCCAGGCTGCAGACAACAAAACTGCTGCAGACATGGGTCAACTGAAGCAGTCTTGAACAGACTGCTGTCCTAGGTCTTGCTCCCGATTGAACGGGGTTACACTCCTTGGCTACTCTAAAGAGCTAAGCACTTAATACACATACTGCCAGACTAGTCACCCTTCGTCAAAACCTGTGTCAAGGCACACGCTTTGACTCCGCTAAGCCCCAGATCGTGGTCGGTCTATCTAGTGCACATCTAGTGCAAATTCACTAACGCCCACACCCCTCCCCTGTAGTGACACCGAAACGCGGCGGGCACCTTTGTCTAAAGCCATTGGCCCGTCAGTAACACGATTCAAGTTAACTTCAGACCCCAACAAGAGGCCGCTCCCTTGGTAAAGATGGAGCGCCTCACAGTTGTGAGTACGCACCCGCTAGCACGTGACTGTAGATGATTTCAACCCACCCTCGCATGCCACGACCGAGCGAGCTGGAAGTGGGCGAAACAGGTAAAAGTAGGGCGGACGTAGACAAGCATGCGCCAACACCGTAGACCCCCTTAATGCAGGCATGTATACTCCTGATGTTCTTGTTACGCTCTTTCTCTCGTAGGGTTCCTGATATGGGATTTTTCAAGGTTGTCGCTGGACTGTTGGCTGCCGGTGGAGTGGGCTACGGTGCCTATTCCGTGTTGGGGCCGGATTCCGCTGATGACGTCATTACGGTCCAGAACGTCGTCGACGGCGACACCATCGACGTAGCGCAGGACGGTGAGACCACCCGCATTCGACTGCTCAACATCGATACCCCGGAAATGGGCAAGGAGTGCTTGGCCGAGGAAGCAAAGCAGTACTTGGCAGGCCTGCTGCCAGTCGGCACGGTAGTGACCCTAGAGTACGACGATGAACGCGAAGACAAGTATGGCCGAACACTAGCCGGAGTATTCAAAGAAGGCTCGCTCATCAACGCCTCCGTTGCTGAGGAGGGTTTCGCTGTGCCGATGAAGGTGGGCGGCAACACTCGCTTCTTCTCGGAGGTCTCGGCCGCTGCCGACCGAGCCCGTGCTGCGGGCAAGGGCATCAACTCGGCCGGCCCCGAGTGCGTATTTGGCGACGACGGAACCTACCGCTCCTACCGTGACGCACGCTCTACCATTGATGCGGCACAACATTTTCAGTTTGACGACATGTGGAATGACGAGCAATTCAACGGCGCTCACGTTCATGTTTCCCGCGTAGCCGATGCAAAGAAGTCTATTTCCGCACTGGAAAAAGCGGTCGCGGAACAATCTGATTTCCAGAAAGAAGCATTCGGGCATAAGCAAACCGAACTGCTAGACAAGCTCGATAACGACGCTACCGAGATTGAAACGCTCTTGAACCGCAAGATAACTTACGCTTCAGACGCACGGGAAAAGAAGCACGCCGAGGAAGAAGCCGCGCGCGAAGCTGCAGAGGCCGCACAACGTGAAGCAGAAGAAGCAGCCCGTCGTGCAGAACAAGAAGCTGCGGAGGCTGCCCGCCGCACAGAGCAGGAGGCCCAGCAAGCCGCACCCGCCTACCAAGCTCCGGCCGCACCGGCGCCCAGCAATCCCGTGGATAACTACACCGGCTGCCGTGCCTACAACGGCAACTACGCAATGACCAGCGTTGACAAGAAGGGACGGCCCTACGCCAAGATTGATTGCACCACACGCGTGCAGATTGGGTAAACATGAGCTGCAAATACCGGAAATACCCGGAGAAACGAAAGTAGTTAACCCGTGAGAGAAGCTCGACTGCAGTTGCACTGTCGTCGATGCGCATGCCGCGTTGACGGAGAAGTTCAACTTGTTGTTCGCAGCTCAGGCAATTTTTGGAATATGGCCACGTTTCCGTGAGAACGAAAGGCCTCGGTCATTTATGCGTTCCCGGCAAGGGGAAGAGGCCCGACCGAGGATCTATCGTTCGGTATTTTTACTACACCACACTGTCTTACTACAGGTGAGCGGTTACGCCTGGGCCATAGGGGATTTCTAACGCGAAGAATACAAGGAAGACGGCCAAGAAGGTACAGAAGAACGCAATCGTATAGGGCAGCATAAGGCTGATATACGTGCCCACCCCTGCGCTCTTATCGTACCGGCGGATATACCCCAGGACTATCGGTAGATATGGGGATACCGGTGTCACCATGTTCGCGGAGGAATCACCCATGCGGTAGGCAGCCTGGATGAAGCCAGGATGATAACCCAGTTGCATAAAGAGTGGAACGAAAACCGGTGCCTCCAAAGCCCACTTGGCGCTGCCTGACGGAATGATGAGGTTGAGCAGAGCTGTGAACACGATGTAGCCGATAATCAGGAAGATTCCGGTAAAACCAATTTCCTTTAAGAAATCACTGCCGTTGACCGCTAACCAAATACCGATATTCGACCACTCGAAATATTTGATGAATTGCGCGATGGCAAAGACCATCACGATATAGCCGGACATTCCGGAAATACCTTCTGCCATATATGTCGACAGATCCTTGGAGTCCTTAATCTTTCCCATCAGGATGCCGTAGCTAGTGCCGAGGAGCATAAAGAATCCGAGTATGATTGGGATGATGCCCGACATGAACGGGGAATCGATGATTGCTCCGTTCTCGCCCCGGAGTGGGCTATCGGGGAGCAATACGACTACCGCAATTAGTACGATGTACGCCGTCCCCAGGACAGAAGAAAATAGCAGGGCTCTGTCGCTTTCCTTTGTCTCTTCCTCTAGCTCCTCGGCGTTTATTGAACCTTCGTACTTACCGAGGCGCTTTTCGGTGACATAGGTAGTGACGAGTCCTCCAACGAGCGTAAGGGCGAAGACGCACACAACGTTGAAGTACCAGTTTGCAACGGCTGTTACATGCGCCTCTGGGTCGACAATTCTCGCGGCTTCGGTGGTAATTCCCGCCAGCAGTGCATCAGTACCGGCAACAAAGAGGTTTGCGGTGAAACCAATGCCCGCACCGGCGAAGCCTGCAGCGACACCGGCAATGGGATTTCTTCCCGCGTGGTGAAAGACGATCCCGATCAAGGGCGGGATGACAACCATCGCAGCGTCGGAAGCGAGGTTGCCGATCACTCCAATGAAAACCGCCGCGTAAGGGAGGGCCGCGAAGGGCACTCGACGAACGGTCTTTTGCACGGCGTGCTGAATGTAGCCGACCTGCTCGGTCAAGCCAATGCCGAGCATCACGGCTAGGACTAGTCCCAGGGGCGCAAAACCGGTGAAGTTCTCCAGCATCGAAGTCAGGATGTACTCGATGCCTTCACCCGACAGAAGGCTACGAATATGGACGTCTTCCCCGGTTCCTGGGTGGGTGACCGAACCTCCGAAAGCATGGCCTATCGCAGACATTACCATGACTGCTAACGCCAGAATTACAAAAAGCAGGAAGGGATCTGGCAAGGCATTGCCGACCTTCTCGATCGTACGGAGAACATCTCGACCGAACTGACGAGTCGAGCGTGTGGATGACTTTTCCGCACTTTCTTGGGTGACCGGCGATGAGTGGGAGCTAGCGCTAGACATAGCCACTCCTTACTTAGTTTGCTGGGGTGTTATTCGTTGAAAGTTCGCTTCGCTTCTTCCACGACTTCGGGGTCGCGGAAACCGGCTAGCAAGGTGGCGGCGAGAATCAAAGCGCCGTCGATGATCGTTTTCTTTGCATCAGGACCATCGGCAGCTGCTGCGAACTCACGGGTATGAGGCGGGGCATCCTGGGTCAGGCGGATCATTGGGTGGATAGCAGGGACTACTTGGCTAACGTTGCCCATGTCTGTAGACCCAGAGAACAGTTCGTTCGGAGTAGTCTGGCGCCCAACAGCCGAAAACGCTGCTTCAGCGATGGTGACCAGAGTCGGGTTCGACTTCAGCGAAAGATAGGGCGGAGTAGTCGAGGTGATGCTCACAGTGCAGTCGGTGGCAAGAGCGCCAGCTTCGAAGCAATTCTTAACGCGCGGAACAACGCTCTCGAGAAGATAATCGGAGTCCGATCCACGCACGAAAGTCCGAATTCCAGTTAGCTCAGGAATTACATTTGGTGCTTGCCCACCGTTAGTGATGATCGAGTGGATTCTAATATCATCCTTGATCTGCTGGCGGAGAAGGCCGATCGCATTTAGCGAGAGAGTTGCTGCGTCGAGTGCGTTACGCCCGTCTTCCGGCGCAGCCGCGGCATGGCTGGCCTTGCCCTTGAACTCAACATCGAGAGCGACGCGAGCAAGGCTCCCTCCCCCGACCTTCTCCTCGTTGCTCGGGTGGATCATTACGGCGTAGTCAACCCCCTCGAGCACCCCATTCTCGATCAACGGGACCTTACCTGCCCCGCCCTCTTCACCGGGGCTGCCGATAACCACCAAGTGAGCGCCCGTCTTCCCATCGGCTTCCAAATCTGCCTTAGCGATTTTCGCTGCGCCCAAGCCGCTTGCTGCGATGATGTTGTGGCCGCAGGCGTGGCCTACCTCTTCCAAGGCGTCGTACTCACAAAAGACTGCCAGTGTTGGCGAGTCGGCGGTTGCACTGGCCGAAGACCATTTGCCGACAAAGGCCGTTTCAAGGCCTCCGAAACCGCGGGTGACCTCGAACCCGGCGTCCTCTAACTCAGCGGTAAGGCGCTTAGCGGCGTGGTACTCGGTGAAACGGATTTCAGGGTGATCCCACAGATCCTTGGCAACGTCGGCGAGGTTGTCGGCAAATTGGTTGGCGTAGCTTTGCAGCGAATCTACTAAGTCCTTGATGTTGGTCGAAGACGGCTCTTGCTCAAACATGGAACTCCTTGACAAACGGAAATGAGACATAGATGCAATCCGCGCAAGTTAATGCCATGGATCACATTGTCGAGGTATGTTATTTAAATAAACTTTCTGAAAGCTCTATTTGTTTGAATGACGTCTAAAAACAGGAGAATATGTTCGGTATGGACTCTGGGATAGATCCTGGAAAGACCATGATGTCGGAATTGGACTTCGCGGTATTTGATGCCCTTCAACGCAATCCCCGCGCGCCCTGGGCGGAAATTGCGCGGACAATTGGGGTAAGTGGCCCCACGGTGAGGCGACATTGGCACGCTCTGGTGGAGTCGGGAGCCGGTTGGATCGCTACCTACCCAAATAGGGTCCGTGGGTTGATGTGCTTCAGCGTGCGGGTCAAATGCCAGCCAGGGTTCGTCGAAGCGGTCGCCAAGCAACTTTGTCAGGTCCCAGAAGTGATGTCGGTAAGTGAGATGACCGGCGCGTACCAGATTCAGCTCATAGTCTTTGTTCCTGACAAGAGCCGCGTGCGCCCAGTACTCAATGTGTCCATAGGACAGGTCGAGGGCATATCCGAACTAATCATTTCACTAATGTCGGATGTCCAGCTTGAAGGTGCTCAGTGGAACAGCGGCACCCTTGGCCGAATCGAAAAATCGCCCAACCAATACAAGTTCCCGGAAGTAGAGTTCGACGAACGCGTGGAAAAGACGCTTCGTGTGTTGGAATGCGATGGACGAGCCGGCGCCTCGCGTATTGCTTCATCTTTGGGTCTCGGTAACCCACAGGCCCGACGGATTGTTAAACAGTTCCTCTCACGGCGGGTCCTTATCCAGCGAGTGGAGGCTGCACCGCTCCACGACGAATGGCCTGGGGTGCTGGCCCTATGGCTGCTGGTCCCGCCGGCTAAGCTCGACGAGGTAGTCACGAAGATCAAGACCTTTCCAGACGCGCGCTTGTGTACAACACTGGTAGGTGGGGAAGCAAACCTCTACGTCATCTTATGGCTAAGGTCCTTCAGCCAAGCCAACGAAGTGGAATCTGACGTAGTCCGCGGCTTACCGACTCGCGTAGTCAGCCGCAGCATCCTCCTGCAACACCACAAGAGGGCGGGAGTTCTCCTTGACGAAGAGGGGCGGAAAATCGGCCACGTCCCCTGGACCGATAGTCCTTCACTGCATGCACATGTATTACATGCGTGCTGATCGTGAGGAACCCTCGTTTAGTGGACACTAAGCAGATGAGTTTGATGGGAATTGAAGGGGTTTCACCGCGTGATTGGATAACCTGGGAGTCCTGTAAATTTCAATGAAAGGAACCCCTATGAATCAGGATTTCGCCCTCCAGACCCCACGGCTCGCATTGTCGGTGCCTACAGATGCCGATATTGACGCCATCTTTGCCATTCATTCGGACGCCCGCACCTACGAGCACCGCCCTGAATTGGCTATGAAGACTAGGGAGGAAGCCGCGGAGCTGGCACGCTCGTGGCAACAGAATTGGAGTGAAAAACAGCTGGGCTACTACGTGGTGTCCACTCACGATGGAACGACCATTGGCTTTACCGGCGTGCGTCATAGCGAAGAAGCCGGTGAGGAAGTGCTCAACCTCTACTACCGCTTCGCACCCGAATCGCAAGGCCAGGGCTATGCCAAGGAGGCCGCAGCCGCTGCGGTTGCCAATGCGCGCGAGCGTTTCCCGCAGCTCCCAGTCGTTGCGATAATCGACCCCACTAATGAAGCGTCGATTGCCCTAGCATTGAAGCTCGGACTTCAGCACGTCCCCGGCGCAGGAGTGCCGGGCGACTACGAGGTGTATCGACTGGGCTGATAAAAAGAATTACCTCATCAAGGTCTATGCCACATTGACGAAGAAGCTCAACTTATCACTCGCAGCTCAGCCACTCTTTTGGTACGTGGGAATGACTCCGTAGAACTGAAATACCCTGGTTATTGATGCAGTCCCTGCAAGGGGAAGTGATCCGAAGGAAGATTTAGTTGCCACGAGCCCGGCAAGAAGGTCTTCAGATAGCGAACAATCCCATCCAGTACAGACTTGGGAGTGAACGCAATGAAAGCACCCGCCAGTGCAGCGATCACCCCGATAGCAACGGCTGCTCCACGCGAAGAACCAATCGATGATTCTTCTGTCTTCCCACCGTCTGCTGGATCGTTTGGCTCATCAGGAGTCTTCAAAGGTGAGAGCTCACCATGCCGCTTGATGTACTCGGAGAAGACATCGACGTCGATTGCCGTGCCAGTAGAAGTAACACGCGCATCGCTGAATGAATCGATCTTGTCGCCACCATTCACCACGTAATTGCTAATGGCCAGTGAGTACGTGGAATTCATGTCCATTGACGTGCCATCATCGAGCTTTATCGCCCTGACGCGCTCACCGAATGGCGCATTCATGTCGTAATCAAACGTGAATCCGGCAGTCCGTGGGAAGCCATTCCCACCATCCGGATTAGATTCAATACCCTTTTCCAGTGCATCTTTAATCTGTGCGCCCGTTGCTTGAATCGCGATTGGTGAGTTACCGAAAGGAAGCACCGATTGCGCATCGCGACGGGTCAAGGTCCCTTCTTTCATGTCAGCACGCTGGCCGCCACCGTTCTGCCATCCGAGCTGAGTATCGAAATGTTCGCGGTATGCATCCGCTACCAACGGGCCTAGTTCTGCTTTTGATAAAGCCTGCGTCGCAGTACCAAGTTGCTCGCCCAGTTGACGGTCTAATTCACCGTAGAGTTTCTCGCTGCGTGCCTTCCACTCTTCGTTAGCAGGAAGCGATGGATTGACCGGATGGTTCACTACCTTCACCGTGGTCTTCTGCGTGGAACGGTCAACGGTGACGTCGAGGTGAACCAACGTTCCATAATCAGCACGCGGTGCGATAATCGGCCGATCATCTGCGGTGTAGGTTACTTCTTCCGGTGATTGCGCCTCGTTTTCTTCACGCAGCGCTGCTGCAAGCTCGGGAATCTCTTCCATTACCCGAGTGGTGTCTTCTTTTGAGATCTGGCTCAGCAAAACGATCGCATCAACGCCTTCTTCTTGGAGCTTGTTAACCCCGGCGCGTGCGGATTCAGCGAAGTCCCCCGTCACGACATCCTTGGCAGCTACGGTTCGATCAAGGTCGGCAGTAAGAGAAACAAACCCGACGGTGAGTTCACCGGATTTAGCAGTGAAGGTGGTCCCGTCATCGCTGATCGGCTCGCCATTCTGGGTAGTCAGGTTGCTGGAAATCCACGGAAACTCGGCCTTTTCGATAAGGCTACGAGTATGGTCCACGCCGTAATCAAAGTCGTGGTTGCCAAAGTTGCCGACGTCCACGCCGAGTTCGTTAAAAGCCTCGACAAATGGCTCACCGCGAAAGACTGAGCCGAATAGGCTGCCGGCAGCAAGTTCTCCACCAAAGGCGACGATAGGGTCGCCTTCTTCTTGGCGGATATTCTCAAGGGCAGTTGCTAGGTAGGCGATGCCGCCTTGGTGGCTCCCGTCATCCCAGGCTCGGGGCTCAAACTCCTTCATGTCCTGGAAGTAGACAACGTCTCCGGTCGCTACTGCCGCCTGACCTGGGTCCGATTCAGCAGCGATAGCGTTAGATGCGTTGAGAGAAAGAAGAGCAGTCAAAGCAAGAATGGTGTGACGATTGCGCATAGAGGCATTCTGCCTAACGCGGCTAGAGGTTCCCCGACCTTGAGGCAAAATCTAGATGAACATTCATAGTCCAGATGCTTACCGCTGGGCACGAGCTACGAAAACGCCTAGACCACGGGCATGTCCCTTCAGGAATCCCACGGCTCCAATGCCCTAACCGGGTACCGCCCATCAACGGTGAAACGCTGACACACCACCTGAGTGTCATCGTTGATATCTAGCTCTCCGATGTACTCAACGAACTCGGGTGAACGCCAGAACTGCTCGTGCCCGGCGCGCCAGTCGCTGGCGTCGGCGTAGCCCTCACCCTCGGCGATGGCGTGCTCGTCGCTGACGTCGGCAAGCCGGCGGACCTCGACCTCGGTGGTACGGATGACGCACACCACGTTGTCGTGTGAGTCGAGGACGGCCTCTAGGGTGCCCACATCCTCGCGCGGGTCGCGGCCGCGCGGGTGCTCAACCAGCAAGGATGACGTGGTGGTTTTCGTGCCGTTCAGGATGGCGGTAACGAGGGCGTCGCGAAGCGGGCCGGGGAAGGCAAACTCGCCACGGGGCAGTTCCGATATAGGTTTCAAAGCATCCTGAGTCATACGTTTACAGTACGTGGCTCATGAATGCTGTTAACCAAGCACGTGCTAGCTTGCCGTTTCGCCCGACTGGACGTTCGACCCGCGCGTTCGAATCATTCGCAACGATGTCCAGCCCCAGCCCTAATGTCAACGATGCCCCTACACGGAAGGCTGGGAATCCGCCCTTCTTCCCTATCACTCCGGGGCCGCGCCGCCACTTCCCATTGCTTAGCGGTGCGGCCCCTCTTTCAAACTTCACAGCTCTTCATAAACTTCAAAAAATTCAAAAACTTCATAAACTTCACAAGACTTCAAAAGCTTTGTGGTCTAGAGTGAGTGCCATGAATCCGAAACACACCAACCCTTTTACGGCTACCCTCGGCGCCACTCCCCCATTGCTGGTTGGCCGCAGTGATGCCATTCGTGATTTCGGTTTCGCGCTCGATGAGGGCCCCGGCGCCCATGAGAGGATCTCGCTCATCATCGGCCCTCGCGGCATCGGAAAGACAGTCCTTCTTAACGCCTTCGAAGACGAAGCACTCACGCGCGGTTGGCTCACCCTCAGCGACACTGCAACGGCCGGTTTCGTTGAACGCTTGCGCAGCAGCATCATTCAACTCTTGACTAAAGACAGGAAGCAGCTCAAAGGCCTCAACGTCTCCATCCTCGGCATTGGAGGCGGGCTCAACTGGGATACGCGAGCCATTGCGGAATCAACGTACTCGCTACGTAATGCGTTAAAGGATTTACTGGCCTATAAACGTGAGCTTGACCGAAAAGCCCGCCAGGAGCCTGGTGGTGTGCTCGTGACATTGGATGAAATGCACCACCAACGAAGCCAAGAGCTCATAGAGTTCGGCGCCACGATTCAACATCTGGTTCGCGAAGGTGAAGACATTTCCGTTGTCATGGCAGGCATCCCATCCTCAATTAGACCACTACTTTCCGGAAAGCTGAACAGTCGCGGCGACACCAATCCAGTTACCTTTCTTCGACGCGCTAACCGCATTGAGCTGGGCAGGGTCTCCGATTCGGATGTACGTGAAGCACTGGAGGAACCCCTTCACAGCGCCGCCACCTCATGGTCAAAGGACGCTTTGGAAACCGCGGTTGAGGCGTGCCATGGATATCCATTCATGATTCAGCTAGTCGGCCAGTGCTCATTCAGGGAAAAGGAACGTACCGCTGACGGAGGTACCGAGATTTCTATCGACGCTGCCCAACGCGGAGTCGCAACAGCACAGCGAAAGCTCGGCCAACTTGTTCATGAGCCCGCGCTCTCGGATCTCTCCACTGTCGACCGAAGCTTTTTGGTTTACATGGCCCAAAGCGATGGCCCTGCCAAGATGGCGGATATCAAGGCACGCTTCAATAAGACTGATTCTTATGTAGGCAACTATCGCCGCCGGCTTCTCGACGCCGAAATGATCACCACCACGGGCCACGGCGAAGTCGATTTCGCCTTGCCGTACTTACGCGACTACCTCCGCGAGCACGCGGCAAGCCTCATAGCCGAGGGCTTCGACGCCCAGTAGCGGGCTCACGCTCGCTCCTTAGGCTGTACACCCCGCAGCCATCCCTCGAAACTAGCCCGCCGAGTTCAGCGTCTGTGTGCGTACTTGTTCTGCTGTTTTAAGCCCACGTTGCCAGCCACCAATGCGATAGCGTGAAAATGAGCGCGCTCATCCATCAAGTCCAAGAGAGTAGCAGCACAGCTAAACTGCGCGGTGTCAGTATCAAGACTGAACAAGATGGATTCAGCGGACATGCGGTCTCCAAAGCCTAAGTTGAAGTTGGCAATACGCACGAGATTCATCATCCGCTTAAAGCATTGTCACCGTTGGACTCGAAGGACCGTAGCGAATCCATCAGCCGTTCTTCCCTCAGTCCTACACGCACCACCCAATCGATATGTAGAGAACAGTTGCCAGAGCTTCGATCCCACCGCCAGTTCTATCTCGATAGTAAGCATTCCCTTAGGCCCAGAAGGTTCCGCTTTTCTCTGCTAGGTACTTGGCCTCGTCATCCGATAACAACCGTGGATCCAAATTCCACACTTTCAACCAAATCTCACAAGTAGATTCCATTTCGATAGCCGCTTGCCGGGTCGAGCCAACATCCGAAAACCCGACGGTAAATCCATGGTTTTGCATCAGGAAAGCATTAAATGAACCAGGCAATTTAGCGACAGCTTCTCCTAACTGAGCACTGCCCGGAGGAAAATACGGAATAAGAGGAGCCCGCCCCACCTTCATAACAAAATACGGTGTAATGGGTGGAATTGCAGAGACTGCACTCCAAGGTTTCAGTGCTGAAACTGCCATTGCACTGGGCGAATGCAAGTGAATAACACAGCCTACCTCGCGATTTTTTTCATACATTGCCAAGTGCAATGGGAGTTCTTTCGAAGGAGCCTGGCTTCCTAGGAGCTTATCTGAAATTAGGTCAAACTCAACAAAGTCGGTTGGAGAACAGTCCTGTGCCTCGCAGCCTGACCTAGACACCCAAACTCGGTCGTCATCTCTTAATGAAAAGTTTCCTGAAGAGCCCGGAGATAAGCCTTGCTTCGCCAGCTCTCGGATTGCCGTGCAAAACTCATCAAGGTCTCCGCTAGTTAACATCTTCCAACAACTCCCACGCATCGATAAACATTGCCTCGTCTCCAAAGTTTCCTGACTTCAGCGCTATTGCGACGTCTTGTTCACCTCTAACAAACGTCGCCCACGACACTCCTGGTGCAATTCGGTCACCGAGTTTTAGTTGAGCTGCCCCCAGCTCCGTAGTCACCCTTCCCGAGGTTTCACCCCCAGCAACGATAAGAGCCTGACAATCTTGGGGAATTAGTTCAGCAGCAACCGAGGCTAGGAGTGACTCCAAGACCTCTGCTTGGGCACTGCGTATTGACTCATCGGCTGGGACATCATCGTCCGACTCGGTTGTACACAAGATGAAAGGCATCGGAGAACCATCTTGCCAATATTCTCTTGCGGTCTGCACCAGTTCATCAACAGTAGAGTTGCCGCAAATCTTAACTACTGTAGCCCCAGCAGATTTTGCATAGGCAAGTTGCTTTTGAGTCTGTTGCGAAGCGCTTCCGCACAAGACTAATCGATTACTCAAAGGAGCCTTTATTCTTTGCAGTGCCCCCGCGCCATCAGCAGAACCATACCCCAAGGCCAATCCAGAACCCGCCACTACCAGTGGATAATGTTCGAATGTCTTACCAAGAATTTCTAGGTCTCGATCACAAATAGTGTCGACGATTGCAACGCTGTTTTGAGACAAACGCTTCAGTTCTTCACGTACTGCGTTTTCGCCGCTTGATACTGTCTCTTCAGTAATCGCATATACTCCCATTTTGGTTTGTGGCGCGAGCACACGGCGTAAGTCCGATTCCCTCATCGGGGTCAACGGATGGTTTCTCATACTGCTCTCTGACAGAAGCTGATCGAACACGAAAAGATGGCTTTGAAATACTCGTCTTCCGTTCTCGGGAAACGCAGGAATCACAGGAACACGGTCTACGCCTAGCATTAGTGCAAGCGCCTCTAATACAGGACCAATGTTGCCATCTGCAGTCGAATCAAACGTCGAGCAAATTTTGAAATAAACCTGTTTTACTCCAAGAGACTTTAAAACCTTCGCAGTTTTCAGTGATTGCTCCACCGCCTCCGCAGGCGGCGCAGTTCGGGTCTTCAGCGCCACAACCACTGCATCGACTTGCGAAAGGCTTTTCAAGCTCTGGTCGGCAGCATCCGAAATATGTTTCAGCATTTCCAATCGTGATACCACTACTGCCGTCAATCCCCTGTGCCGCAGATTTCCAGCTAGATCAATCGCTCCAGTGAAGTCGTCAGCGATCCCACCTATGTGAACCAAGCCCACTCCTTAGTGTTAGTTTTTGATAACCCTTGTGCATTTATGACAATATATGGTTCAATTTGTTACACGCAAGTGTTAGGAACATTACATGGAGGTCGATTGTGAGACTCAAAACTCGAACCAAATCTAGCGATAGGCAAGCAACCCACTATCTACTCACGGGTGCCGCCGGCGACTACGCACGTACGCTTGTCTCCCAAACTAAATTCTCACCAAGAGTATCTCCTTCAATCTTGTGCGATCTCAACACCGCAGCTGTAGTCGAAATGTGTACAGATATTGGAATCTCCGCAGATAGATTCGCGATTGCCACAACCACATCTGAAGTGTCCAAGATTGTTGAATCAGGCAAGATTGCGATAGTTAGTTCCCTGGATAACGTCCCCGATCACGCCTACGACGTACTCGTCGAAGCCACTGGCTCCCCCGAATTTGGACTCCAAGCCTCCGTTTCAGCCATAGAATCTGGCAAGAATGTCGCGATGGTTAGCAAAGAAGTTGACTCAGTTGCGGGTCTTGCGCTTAAGAGGCTGGCACTAGACCACGGAGTCCGGTATGAACCTGCACTCGGCGACCAACCCGCGAATCTTATCAATCTTTGCCGTTGGGCCGAAGAAATCGGCTTGGACATTGTGGCTGTCGGAAAATCAAGCGAGTACGACCTTGTTTTCGATCATTCAGACAACAGCATTCAATTCTTGGACTCAACTGCAACCATTAAAGGTTTCGAGGATTTATGGCACCTAGACGAAGACATAAAATCCACGCTTAGCAAGCGCGCAGAGATGCTTCGTGAATTCGAAATGGCACCCGGCGCCGACTATTGCGAAATGTCAGTTGTGGCGAATCACCTCGGTCTATCCGTCGACACTCCCGAAATGCACTATCCCGTACTTCGAACCACCGAGCTTGCAGATGCATACGCGCTCGAAGAGGACGGCGGAATCATTCGGAACGAAGGCTGCGTGGATGTTTTTCGGGCACTGCGCCATACAGATGAGCCTTCATTTGCCGGAGGCGTCTTCATCGTTGCTCGTACCGAAGATAAGTTTACGTGGGACATCCTTCGAACGAAGGGACACGTCTTGAGCAGGAACGGTAAATACGCCGCCTTTTACCTGCCGTATCACTTCATGGGCGTGGAGACTCCCGCTGGCATCGACAGTATGTCAAATGGAGCAGATAGATACGAGTCCCCTTCCAAAGCAACAGTAATTATGGCTGGAAAGGCAACAACTGCAATTCCTGCCGGAACATCTCTAAAAGTTTCTGGACACCATCACGATATCGCTGGGATTCGCCCCGTCCTCATCAACGCAAGTGAGGCAGAGCGGAACACTGTCCCGTTCTACATGCTCGATAACACAACGGTGATTCACAACATAGAGCCAGGGAATCTCCTTTCATTCGATTCAATTGACGGCACTTCTGCGCAGCTTCTGGCTGCATGGGATCAGGTGAGGTAGAAAATGTCTGACACAATGATGCTAGTTTCCTTCTTAATCGCGATCATTGCCCTTGTAGCACTGATCGCGAAGGCGAAGGTGCATCCGGTTTTTGCACTAGTTGGGGTTGTAATTACGCTTGCAACGGTTTTCGGAATGGGTGGGCCAGAAACCATCGAGCTTGTCGCTGAAGGCTTTGGCAACACAATGAAGTCTGTAGGACTTATCATTATTTTCGGCTGTGTACTGGGAGTGATGCTTGAAGCTAGCGGTGCAGCTGTACGAATTACGGAAGCAATTCAGCAAGTTCTCGGCTCAGGGAACAAAATCCCCTGGGGAATCGCTATTGCATCAACCATCATCGGTATCCCGCTGATTGCTGACACCGTAGTCATTATGCTGATTCCAATTGTTTCGGTCATCGCATTGCGAACGGGTCAATCGATGATGAAGCTAGGCCCAATTCTCTATCTCGGTGCGTATGTGGCCACCTCACTAATCATTCCCGGGCCTGGGCCGCTTGCTGCCGCTGGCGTCCTCGAAGTGAACGTCGCTGCATCAATCTTCTGGGGCTTCGTCGTAACAGTTTTTGGTGTTACGGCAGGTACCTTTTATCTTACAACCATTAAAGAGTATGTTGCTCCAAAACCGGAGTTTGTCAAAGCCGTGGTTGAATCGGAAGCAAATAGTAGTGAGCACGGCGAAGAAATTCTCGAAAGCGCCACCAAGGTGGATAGCCGCATCTCTGCCGGAGGCAAGCCATTAAACTTGTTGCTCTGCTTACTTCCAATTGTTCTACCAATTGCGCTAATCATGATGGACGCAGTGCTCACGAACGTTCTCGCTGAGAATTCTCCGGTTCTCAAGGTCTCGGGACTAATTGGTGCCCCGATGGTGGCCCTCGCCATTGGCGTCATTCTTTGCCTTCCATTATTTGGTAACGAGTGGAACTCGAAATACGTACTTAACGACCTGTTTAACGATGGTCTCAAAGCTGCGGTGCTACCGATGGCGATCACAGGCGCCGGCGGTTCACTCGCGCTCCTGGTTCGCAACACCGAGGTTGCTGAACGTCTAATCGAAGACGTCGACCAACTTGGGATCCCGGCACTGCTGATTCCTTTTATCGTCGGTGCTGCACTAAATACGATTACTGGTTCCAATATCCTCGGAATGCTGACTTCCGCTGCGATCATGGCCCCCATGGTTGACGTTCTCGGCGTCTCCGCACTAGCAGTATTCTTGGCCTGCGGTTCAGGTGCTCAGATCATGAAGCACGCAAACTCTTCCGGTTTCTGGGTCACTACAACAATGTCAAACCTCACTCTGGCGCAAGGTATTCGTTCCTCTGGCGTCGCTACGCTAATCTCCGGTGTAACGTCCTTTATCGTTGTTTGCATTCTCAATGCCATGGGACTCGTCTAAAGAGGTGAAATATGATCCCGGATCAACGCCGTAGGGCCATTTTGCGCATCCTCACGGGACAGGGCACTCAAAGCATCAAAGAACTTGCAGAGCTGCTCAACGTCTCTCACATGACGATTCGCCGGGATATTTCACGCTTAGAGGAAGAAGGCTTAGTATTCGGTGTGGCAGGCGGGGTGCGCCTTGCACAGCAAGTGAACTCTGCCCCCACTTTTGATGCAAAGTCTTTGGAAGACTTACCAGAGAAAGTCGCGATTGGTAAGGCGGCGGCTAAGTTTCTTTCCGAAGATGGGACCTACTATTTGGATGCTGGAACAACTACCGTTCAGCTGGTCCCACACTTGACCGCACTTAGCCGCGCCACAGTTGTCACCAATGATTTTGCAATCGTCGACGAATTGTGCGGTGCCGGCCACATTGAGGTTATCCATGTAGGAGGACACCTCGATCACAGGAATCGTTCTAGTAGTGGCCCCTTATCCGAGCTGCTTCTCCGCTGTATGGCAGTAGATATGGCGTTCATCAGCGCAACTTCTTGGGATATTAAGCGGGGCCTCACGGCGACCACAGTGGAGAAGGTCGGAGTCAAAAACGTAGCAATCGACATTGCTAAATCAGCCATTTTATTAGCCGCTAGTTCCAAGTACGGGACGTACTCGACATACCGGGTCACTGATCTTGCCCGCTTCGACCAGATCATCACTGACTCTGGTTTAGGGAACTCAGCGGCAGCAGGAATCAAGAAGTCTGGCATCGAATTGCACCGTGCGATGCCTACCAAGTAAGCCTCAAGAATTACGATTCCGTAGGGATGGGAAAGATCTCAGTGCTTCGCTTACCTGACCCTCTGCGCGGAAGACATTGGCCCGTTGGTATTCGGAGTATTTCCTCCTATAGACGCCTCTCCGCTGGCGGCATCTTTTATCGTGAACCCGGGCAGCTAGCACTCCTGCCCGCTCACGGCGGCTTTCAGGCCTCCCCGTCGGATAAGTGAAACCTGACTTGGCTCAAATTAGTGCCGAAGGGTTGGGGTGGTGATGGTGTTGACGAGGGTTTGGATTTCCGGGGGTAGTGGTACTGCGGCGTGGATGGTTTCGCCGCCAACGACGAGTTGAAAGCTGCGGTATTTCTTGAGTGTTCTCACGAGGCGTTTGATGGATTGGCCACTGCGGGTCTCCATCAGGTGGGCCACGGCTAGGGCTGCGATGACGATGTTGAGGTGGGCTGTGATCGAGTCTTGTTTCCTGGCGTAGATTGGGCGTGCTTTCAGGTCTGATTTCGACATCCGAAACGACTTTTCAATGTTGAATAGCCTGCGGTAATGCCCGATAACCTCACTAGCGGGAAGAG
>NZ_CAHJXS010000008.1:0-138628 GCF_903645345.1 Corynebacterium sp. Marseille-Q2823
GGCCCTGCGGGCTTTGAGCTTGGAACAATAGCGCTCGATATCGAGGAGCGTGAACACGTCGTGGCCCGTGCGGCGGGCCTTGCACTGCCGGGAGCGGAACATCGTGTCCCCGAAATACACCGCGTGCAGCCCTAGGAGCTTCTCCGCGAAATCCGGCCGCGCACCCATCTCAACCAGCTGAGCGCGTGTGACACCGGCGCATTGCTCGACCACGTCGAGCCCGCGCGCTAGTGCTTGAATGTAACCCCCCAGTTGCATAGCCCACAGCCTAAACCAGGCCGGGGAACCTCGCTACTTGAGCGCAGAAATCGCAGCGCAGAGCTTATCGACGTCCCTCTCTTCCGTCGACCACGCCGTACAGAATCGCACCACGCGCAGGCCTTCGTGTTCTTCGAAGAACTGGCACACGAAGTCTTGCGAGAGCTTCTCTTCCTGCTCGCGGGTCAACAGCGCGAATTGCTGGTTGGTGGGGGAGTCAAAGAGCATGTCGATGCCTGCGGCGCGGAATGCCTCGGCGATGCGCTGTGCTTGAGCATTGGCGCGGGCGCAGATCTGCTCGTAGAGGGTCGTTGCTGCCGTCCTGGTTACCTCATCGCCTGGTGCGCTGAAGAGGGAGGCAAATTGCGCGCCGAGCAGCCAGCCCTTAGCTAGCAGGCCACCGTTTTGCTTCATCGCATTGCGAAAGCGCGGCGCACCCTCGGGGAAGACGATGGCCTCGCCGAAGAGGGCGCCGCATTTGGTGCCGCCGATGGTGAAGACGTCGACAAGCGCGGCAAGGTCCGGCAGGGTGATATCCGAAGCGGAGAGGCCATAGCCGAGGCGGGCGCCGTCGACAAACAGGCCCAAATCGTACTCGCCGCAGACCTCGCGCAGGGCCACGAGTTCGGCGCGGGAGTAGGCGGTGCCGAACTCGGTGGGCTGCGTGATGTAGACCAGCGCGGGCTCCGGCATGTGCTCCTCCACCCCGGAGGAACGGTACTCATCCATGCACGCACGCACCTGCGCGGCGGTGATTTTTCCCAGCTGGTTTGGCAGCGTGATGACCTTGTGCCCGGTGTGCTCGATGGCGCCCGTCTCATGGGTGGCGATGTGCCCGCTATCCGCCGCGATGACACCCTCCCAGGGGCGCAGCCGGTGGGCGATGATGGTCGCGTTAGCCTGCGTGCCACCGACCATGAAATGCACCTCAGCGTTCGACGCCTGGCAGGCAGTGCGGATGCGCTCAGCGGCCGTGGCACACAGCTCGTCGGCGCCATAGCCGGCATAAGCCCCGCCCGCCCCCGCGATGGCATCAAGGACGCGGGGGTGGGCTAAACGGTGGTAATCGTTGCCGAAGTGAATCATGGTGGGCCAGTTTAGCCGGTGACGGTGAGCTCGCCGATGCCTTGGTCGATGCGGATATCTAGCAGCGCATCATCGTCATGGCGGTTGGTGCAGTTGCTTTCCCCCAAGCCGCTGTCACAGGTGAGTGATACAGGGACGTCCTTCGGGAGGATGACCTCGACGCTGCCGATGCCGACGTCGATGGTGACATCGTGCTTTTCCTTGAGGTCTTCGATTTGGCTCAAATCCACCGTTGAGGTGCCAATACCTAGGTCATAGTATTCCTGGAGCTCATCTTCATGGGTGGGCGCGATGTGCTGAGAACCGACATTGAAGCGGGCGCTGAAGCCGGATTCTTCGTCGGCCTCGATGACGAAGGTGACTCCAAAGAAGGCAATCGCCAGGGCAGCCCCCACAGCGCCGAGAGCAATCGCGGCCTCAGCCCACTGCGAACCGCGCTTCTTTTTCGGTTCTTCCCGCGGGCCCGGCTCCGGCAGGTCCCAGGCATCGGGCACCACGCCGAGTGGATCCCAGGACGGCGGGGTCGTACGCCCCGGTGGGAAGGGGTGGCCGTCTGCTGGGGTATAAGGGTTGAGGTTGACCGGTTCCTCGCGCACCGGCTGTTCGGCAGCCAACAGCCCGCTGGGCGGTAGCGGTTCGCGTTGGTGAAGGGCGTACCACGCCAGCGCCAACAGGCCGAAGGTCAGCGCAGCGGGCGGAAGGCCGGCGAGGAATTGTCCGCTGAGGAACAGCGGGCCGGAGCCAAACGTCAGAAGGACGCCGATAATCAGCACCCAGCCGAGCTCTTGTTCCTCCTTGACGCCATCCTTGCCCATGGCCGCATCGAGCGGGCAGTAGGGCGAACCGAAGCGCGGCATGAGCGCCCACGCGGCGAGGTAGGCGGCGATGCCACCACCGAAGGCGAGTGCTGCGACCACGAAGGCCACGCGCACAATCGTGGGGTCAAGCTGGTAGCGCACCGCGATGCCTTCGCAGACACCAGCGATGTGCGCGTCACCGCCCTGTTTCTTGGGAAGGCGGACGGGGCGGGTCGTCCACATCTGGTTGAGTGTGCTGTTCTTCGTCATGCTTTTATGGTGCCGCGCGGGGCCTCGCGGCGGTATCGGTAATCGCCCTGATTTTTTGACCTCAGGGTTGTCCCTGATGTGCCCGAGGGGTGGCGCGTGGGACTATGGCTAGTATGACTTCGCCCTATGTCCCCGCCGAGAACGCGGCGCCCTATCCGTGATGTCGCGCCCCCAATCTGGCCGCGTGGTCGCCGGCGTGGCGGCGGGGCTGGCGCAGAATCTGGGGGTTTCGGCGCTCTCCGTGCGCATCGCCTTGACCGCGTTGACCCTGCTGGGTGGGTGGGGGCGATGGCCTATGCCGGGCTGTGGATTTTCACGCCCGCGCTTGACGACGCCCTCCTCCCCGCCGCAGCCCCTCTCCTCGTGCTGGTGTTCCTGGCGCTGGCGGGTAGTGCGGTGGGTGTGTTGGGGGTTCGGGGCGTCGCTAGCGTGGCGGTGCCATTGGCGGTGGTGCCATCGGCGCGGTGCTGGCGTGGTTGGCGTATGACCGCGGGCGAACACGCCGGTGGGCCTGGTTGCTGTGGCGGCCGGTGCCGTCTGGTCATCGGTGGCGTCGTGGTGGCGGCGGTGACGTGGAGAGCGGATCGGGTTCGGCGATCTGCCACGGCGCTGACGCTGGTGGGCTTTGGCGCTGGTGGTGCCGCTGGTGCTGAAGCTCTGGCGCTCGCTATCTCAGGAACAGGCGGCGAAGGCGGTTTCGGAGGAGCGCGCCGAGATTGCCGCCCGCCTGCACGATTCGGTGCTGCAGACGCTGGCGCTGATTCAGAAGCGGGCGGGGGATTCGCGCGAGGTGACGCGTTTGGCGCGCGCCCAAGAACGCGAGCTGCGCGCCTGGCTTTTCGATGCCCCCTCCGCCGCCCCCACCACCTGTTTCGGTGCCCTCGAATCGGCGTGCGGGGAGGTGGAAGATCTCTTCGACATGCGGGTATCTGCTGTGACGGTGGGTGAGGACATGGAGCTGACGGAGTCCGCGAAGCTGCTTATCCAGGCCGCGCGTGAGGCCATGGTGAATGCCGGCAAGCATGCGGGTGTGGACGCGGTGGATGTTTATGCGGAGTTGTTGGCGGGCGAGCTGAGTATCTTTGTGCGCGACCGCGGGGTGGGTTTCGACGTGGAGGATATTCCCGCTGATAGGCACGGGATTCGTGACAGTATTCGCGCGCGCGTAGAAGGATCTGGTGGGCGCGTGCGGATTTCCTCGACCCCGGGGGAGGGCACCGAGGTGGAGCTCGCGGTAGCGTTATGAGCATGGTGAAGGTCTTTTTGGTTGATGATCACTCCGTCTTTCGCGCGGGCGTTCGCGCGGAGCTGGCGGCGTCCTCGGAGATTGAGATCGTGGGCGATGCCGGGACCGTTGCGGAGGCGCTGGAGGGCATTGCGCGTACCTCCCCGGACGTGGTGCTTCTCGACGTCCACATGCCCGACGGCGGTGGCCTCGCCGTTATTAACGCGACGGCTAATCAGCCGGCGCGGCCGGTGTTTTTGGCGCTGAGCGTGTCGGATGCGGCGGAGGACGTGATTGCGCTGATTCGGGCGGGCGCGCGCGGGTATGTGACGAAGAATATTTCCGGCCCGGATCTGGCCGAGGCGGTGGTGCAGGTGCACAGCGGGGATGCGTATTTCTCGCCGCGCCTGGCGGGTTTTGTCCTCGACGCTTTTGCTTCCGGTTCGCCCGCGCCGGAGCCGGAGGAGGGACAAGACCCGGCGGTGGATGCGCTCACGCGGCGCGAGCTAGAGGTCTTGCGGTTGCTTGCGCGCGGCTATACGTACCGCGAGATTGGCAAGCAGCTGTTTATTTCGGTGAAGACGGTGGAAACACACGCCTCCAATATTTTGCGCAAGACCCAGCAGTCCAACCGCCATCAGCTCACGCGCTGGGCCACCTCGCGCGACCTGGCTTAAACAGCCTGGCCTAGGCGGGTTGGGTTTAGGCAGGGGGTGCGTAGGCGAGCTTGCGGGAGCCGTCGACGTGGGGAAAGAGCAGGAAGGCCGCGCCTGAAACGAGCACCCACACCAGCGCGCTGCCCCAGGCAGGCAGCGCGAGGAGTGGGGAGAACATGACCATCAACCACAGCACCATAAGCGGGATGAGCTGTGCCGCGTTGGGCAGCATGGTGACGTTGTGGCGCTGGGCATAATCACGCAGGTCCGCGCGGTAGGGGTGTAGGAGTACGAGCGCGCAGGCCGCGAGGAGGAAGAGCAGGCTGAGCCCCAGCGCGAGACCGAAGTGGATGCGGCTGGTACCCACCGCCACGGCGGCACCAGCCAACAGTGAGGAACCGAGTCGCACCCACAGCGGAGTGGGGATTGGGGTGGTGTGCGTGCGGAGGGGATTCATGGCGCCTAACGCTACCAGCGCAATTGCGCGCGTCCGGAGAGAGGTTCATAATAGGAGCCATGAATCAAACAGGTGTTCGTGTGGTGGGAGGACCGCAGGCCGAGCAAATTGCGATCCTGCGCGCCCAGATTCAACGCCTGGAAACCCCGGATGTTGCCGCGCAGGTGCAGCCGGAGGTGGAGCTTCTCGGCGTCCCCGAAGGGCTATCTGAGCTGCTCCCGGGCGGTGGCCTTCCCCGCAAGCGGGCAACCGTCTGTGCGGAATGTGCCGCTCTCGTGGTGGAGCTGATATCCCATGTTAGCGCGGCGGGCGGACACGTTGCGGTGGTGGGCTGGCCCGATCTCTCACTCGCACAGGTGGTTGAGGATGGAGATATCTCCCGGGTCATCGCGGTGCCCGAACCGGGCGCGGAACCCTGGGCGGTAACTAGCGTGCTGTGTGAGGGGCTGGACCTGGTGGTGCACAAAGGCACAGGCGAGCTGAGCCCCACGCGGGCGCGCCCCGTGCTGGCGAAAGTGCGGGCAGGGCAGGCGGCCCTGCTCACCGTGGGAACCCGGCTGCCAGGAACGGCGATGGAGATAGGTGCGGAGGTCGTCGCGGTGCATGGCTTGGGCCGGGGCAGCGGGCGTATTTGGGGAGTTGATATAGGGGTGCGGGTGGCGTCGGCAAGCATGCGCCCGCGCCGTGGAGTGCTCACGTGCGGGCAGCGGCCGGACGCGCGCCCGCACTTGGAGGTCGTGTGAGGGTCGCGGCGCTGTGGTTCCCGGATTGGCCTATCCAGGCGCTGCAGGACGCTGACAGGGCAGCGTGCGTTATTGCTGCTCAGCACCGCGTGGCGGTCTGCAACGCAGCAGCGCGCCGGGCAGGGGTGCGCCGCGGGATGCGGGTGCGCCAAGCCCAAGCCGTCCTGCCGGAGCTGCGCGTGGAGGAGGTCAACCCGGACCGGGACGGGGTGGTGTTCGCGGAGATTGCCGCGGGGCTGGATGCGGTGGCCTCCTCGGTGGAGGTGCTGCGTCCGGGCCTGGTCATCGTGGACGCGGGCGCGGCCGGGCGTTTCCACGGCAGCGAGGCGAAGGCGGTGGAGATGCTTGTCGACGCCACCGCCAGATCCCACCTCGACGCCACCGTCGGCGTCGCCGATGAGATCGCCACCGCGCTGATTGCCGCGCGCCACCACAACCTGGGCGCGGTAGTCCCGGCAGGCGGCTCGCGCGACTTTCTGGCTCAGCAGCCGGTTGGAGTATTAGCCGCCGAGGTGGCGCTGGGGTGCGCGGCGGATGTGGTGCACGCCTTGGAGCAGCTGGGCGTGCGCACGTTAGGGGAGCTGGCGGGCCTGCCGTTGCGCCAAGTCACCACCCGTTTCGGCGAGGCCGGACGGCGGTGCCACGCGGTGGCCACGGCCGCACCGGATAGGCGCGTGGCGCCGGAGCTTGCGTGCCCTGACTTAGGCGTGGAGCAGGACTTCGAAGAACCCTTAGAGCGCGTGGACGCTGCGGCCTTCGCCGCGCGCCAGCTCGCGGCGCGCCTGCATGTGGTGCTCGATGAGGCCGGCGTGGTGTGTCTGCGGCTGCGCGTTGCTGCGGAGTTCGAGGGCGGCGAGCGTGTGGAGCGGATCTGGCGTACCCAGGAAGCGCTCAGCGAGGCCGCCACGGCGGACCGCGTGCGCTGGCAGCTCGATGGCTGGCTGAGTGCTGCGCGGGCGGGGAGTGCGCCGGGTGAGGGAGGGGGCGTCGTCAAGCTGGCGTTGGAGCCGGTGGAGGTCGCCCCGCCGGGGGATGGGCTCCTGTGGGGCGCAGGCGAATCTACCGAGCAGGCCAAGCGTGTTATCGCGCGGGTGCAATCCCAGCTGGGGGTGGACCGCGTGCTGCAGCCTCGCCCGGCGGGCGGGCGTGGGGTGGCCGAGCGCATCGAGTACGTCCCCTATGGCGAGCAGCGCGATCCGCAGCCGGAGGGCACCTGGCCGGGGCGCATCCCGGCGCCGCTCCCGGCGAGCCTGGCGCACCCGGCCGCGCGGATTCGGCTTATCGACGTCTCCTCGAAGGACGTCATCGTCACCGCCGAGGCCCTCCTGGGGAGCGGGCTGTCTGGATGCGCCGCTAGACGTACCGGCGAGGGAGGCGACTGCGCGCGCTGCAGTCGTCGGAAAACGAAGGCAGCGCGCCTGGTTCGTGTCGTGAGCGCGCTGACTGGCGGCGGCTAGTTCAGATGTCATGACGGCGCGTCGGCCCGTGAGCACTAACCGAGTACGGTCTCATTACCGATCGGGCCGCCGCCGCCGCTGACACCGTCACGAGCGCGGGTTTCGTGCCGATATCGTCTTCCATCAGCTGAAGGGATAGGCAGTGCCGTCGATGCTGACGTCGAGCGCGGTGAACCTGAAGGACGCCGGGCCCTGCGTGCGGGGCATCGTGATCAATCGCAGCCCGGAACGTTCGCAACCTCGGTCATATCAATATCTCGCGGCACACAGCTCCGAGGCGGGAGATGTTATCTCATGCCGGCGTAGCCGTCAGCACGGTGAGGGGGGAGGGGAGTGGATTGAGCGCCGACAAGGTGGCGTCGAGTCGCCGTCCGAAAGAGGAGCCTCGAGCACGAGCAGCACGAGGGCGGCTGTGCGCAAGATTGTGTTTCGGCATAACTCCGAGGGTAGCGGTACCGCGAGACATTCTATGCATTGAAGTAAACATCGTAACCACATTGTTGTGAAAGGAGTGATACCAGTTAAGATGGCGCCATGACCTTCTGCTCCGATGTCCAGGTCGAGCCCCTGGCTGGTACCGCTAAACAAGAATCTGTTTATGTCCTTTTTGAGTGGCCTACGGCCTGGTCTCGCGACGTGCTGGATGGTCGTACTTTTGGCCCAGGCCTCACCGAGAAGCTCAAGGCCAAGCTCAAAGGCGTGGCGGGCCTGCAGCTCATTCGCCGCCCCGGGCGCGCCGGGCACGAGCGGGGGACGGGGCACTTCCGTTGTTTCGTCGTGTGGGCACGCGAGGGGTTAGTGCAGGATTACGTCCTGAACGGCCCGGAGGGCATCCTCGATCTGGATCTGGAGCACCCCACCGGCACGTGCCTGCCGCTGGTGCTCGTGTGCACCCACGCCAAGCGCGATGCCTGCTGCGCAATCAAGGGCCGCCCGCTTGCTGCCTCCCTGGCATGCGAATTTGAGGAGACCGTGTGGGAAACCTCCCACACCAAGGGGCACCGCTTCGCGCCGTCGGTGCTGCTGATGCCGTGGGGCTATTCCTTTGGCCGCCTCAACGTGGAAGCTGGCCGCGAGCTCGTGGGCAAGGCGCTGCACGGCGAGTATTTCTACCCCGCCAACCGCGGTTCCGGCCTCACCACGCCCCAAGGGCAAGTGGCGGAGCTTGCGGTGGCACGCCAGCTTCTCGACGCCTCCGAGCCCCTCCACTACGGCGACCTCACCGTCGACGCAGCGGAAAACACCGCAACGGAAAACCCCGCCGCGCGAAATGGCGTCGTTGTGCGCCACCGTGATGGCCGTGCATGGGACGTAGAACTCGAAGAAAAAGAGGCCTCCGGCGTCGTCTCCTCCTGCGGAGACGAACCGAAGACCTCTCGTTTCTATGCCGCGCGCCGCGTCCGTATCCTACGCGCCGCGTCGCAGGACGCGGCGCGCGGTTAGCGGCGCATAATCTTGGCCGAGAGCCAGTTGCCAAAGAACTGCGCTGCCTGCACCAGCACAATGATGATGAGGGTAGCCACCACGGTGACCTCCCACTCGAAGGCGCGGTAGCCGTAGACGATGGCGAAGTCACCCAAGCCACCGCCACCGACGTAGCCGGCCATCGCGGACATGTCGACGATGCCGATGAACAGGAAGGTGTAGCCCAGCACCAGCGGGCCCAGCGCCTCCGGAATGATGACCGTGGTGATGATCTTCCACGGCGAAGCGCCCATCGCGCGGGCTGCTTCAATCACGCCTGGGTCCAGCGCCACGAGATTCTGCTCCACGATGCGCGCCACCGCGAAGGTAGCCGCAATCACCATGACGAACGTGGCCGGTTCACGGCCGATAGAGCTGCCCAGCACCGCCACCGTTAGCGGCTGCACAAAGGCCAGCAAGATGATGAAGGGAATCGGGCGAACAAAGTTCACCAGGATGTTGATGATGAAGTAGATGGGCTTGTTCTGCAGGATGCCGCCCGGGCGGGTGGTGTAGAGCAGGATGCCGAGAACCAAGCCGATGATGCCGGCGATCACCAGGGTGGTGGCGACCATGATGAGGGTGTCCTTGACGGCGTCGACAAGCGTGCCGCCCAGTCGATCCCAATTGGCCTGCGCGAGGTAGGTGACGTTCATCGTTGGATCTCCTCAATGTCGGTGGTGCGTTGCATATGTGCGTAGAAGTCTTCGATGGCGGCATCCGGGCCGTTGAGACGCACGGTGATCTTGCCGAAGGAATGCTTCTGCAGGGTGGTGATGCCGCCGTGGACCACGGCGATGGACACTCCCTCGTCCGCGAGCTTGCCGGCGGCGCCGAAGAAGCCCGACTTTTCCGTCAGGTTGATGGTGAACAGACGGCCCTCGTGGGCCAGCAGGTCATCGGCCTCCACGACGTCCGGGGTGTTGCGCAGCGAGGTGGCCACGAACTTCTCCGCCACCTTGGTCTGCGGATTGGAAAAGACCTCGTAGACGCTGCCGGCCTCAATGACGCGGCCGTTTTCCATAACGGCCACCTTGTCGGCGATGGAGCGCACGACGTCCATCTCGTGAGTGATGACCACGATGGTGATTCCGAGGTCGCGGTTGACCTTGCGCAGCAGGTCGAGCACCTCGTGGGTGGTGGTGGGGTCGAGCGCCGAGGTGGCCTCATCCGCCAGCAGCAGGGAAGGGTTATTAGCCAGGGCGCGGGCGATGCCGACGCGCTGCTTCTGGCCGCCGGAGAGCTGCTCCGGGTAGTTATCGCCCTTGTCCGCCAGGCCGACGAATTCCAGCAGTTCCTGGACGCGCTTTTTACGCTCCTGCTTCTCGACGCCCTGCAGCTTCAGCGGGTACTCAATATTGCCCGCCGCGGTGCGCGAGGACATGAGGTTGAACTGCTGGAAGATCATGCCGATGTTGCGGCGGATGCCGCGCAGCTTGGATTCGGGGAGGGGGACGACATCGGTGCCGTCGAGAAGCAGCTGCCCCGAGGTCGGCTTATCCAGACCGTTGATCATGCGCACCAGCGTGGACTTACCCGCGCCGGAGAAACCGATGATGCCGATGATTTCGCCGGGCTCGACGGTCAGGGAGACATTATCGAGTGCGGTGGTGGTGGTTTTCTTGTTTTTAAAGACTTTGGTGATGTTGCGGAATTCAATCCGGGTGCCCCGGTGGGCGCCTTGTTGTTCAGTCACGTGGGTTTCCTTTGTACGTGTCCGTGTAGTGAGTGAGGAGGGAGTAACGGGCAAAATCCCCCGGGTCACGCAATCAAGCGTGAGCGCGGGGGACATGTGGATTACGCGGGGCTTAGACCTGCTCTTCGAGGCGGTCCAGGATTTCCTGGAGCTCTTCCTGGGAGCGGTCGACGGCCACGGCGGTGTCGCCGGAGGACTTCAGGACGGCCTCGGTGACCTTCGGGTCCTTCCACAGCTTGGCCAGCTCGTGAAGGGCCTCGTTGTCGGCGTCGTCGGCGCGCACGGCCCAGACGTTGATGTAGGGCTCAGCCTCGGCGGAGTCTGGGTCGTCCTGAGCGACGGCGGACTTCGGGTCAATGCCGGCGCGCTCGAGGAAGGAGTTGTTGATGACAGCCGGCTTGCCCTCGCCGTAGGCGGCCGGGGTCTGGGCAGCATCTACCGGGGTGACCTTAACCTTGGACTTGTCCTCATCGATGTCTAGCGGGGTGGGGGTCAGCGGGCTGTTCTCCTTGAGAGTGACCAGGCCTTCCTGAACCAGCAGGCCGATGGCGCGGCCCTGGTTAGTGGAGTCGTTCGGGATGGCGACTTCCTGGCCCTCGATGCCAGCGAGATCCTTGTGGTCCTTCCAGTAGATGGCCAGCGGGTAGATCTCGGTGGAGGCCAGCGGGACCAGATCGGTGCCGTTGCCCTTGTTGTACTCAGCCAGGAACTTCAGGTGCTGGAACTTGTTGGTGCTCAGCTGGCCCTGGTCCAGAGCCTGGTTCGGAGTGTTGTAGTCGGCGAAGTTCTCCAGCTTGACGTCGTAGCCGGCTTCCTTGGCCAGGTCCTGGAAGACGGCCCACTCTTCCATGTTGGCGTCAGTGGTGCCGATGGTGATGGTGGAGTCCTTGGTGATGGCCTCGCCGGAATCCTTGGACTCAGCGGAGTCCGAGGAGCAAGCAACCAGGCCGGTTGCGGCGATGACGGCTGCCGAGGTGGCAGCAAGTACGCGACGGATGCTCATGGTGGGTTCCTAGTGTCCCTTCTTGGTTTGTGCGGCAAGTCGTGTCACCGCAGGATTTGTGCGCTGCACGAAAAACTAGCAACGATTGAACCGCTTTGTCTATTCGGAGAATTGTTCAACGAAAACCTTGACTGGAACCTGTGTTCGAATATAGTGTGTGGGGCTATGAGATTCAATGGGGGTGAGGCGCTGCCGTGGTCCCGGGTGGAGAGGATTCTCTCTGGTCGCCCGGGGCCCGTCCCGGTCTCGGTGGACCACCTACCGCAGGCCACGGACGCGCCGAAGTTGGGGCATTCCGCCGTGCCTTTCGCCGAGCTGCATGCGGTGAGCTCCTATAGCTTTCTGTGTGGCGCTTCCGAGCCGGAGGGGCTCGTGGCGCGCGCCGTCGAACTGGGCCTGCGGGGGATTGCGCTGGTAGATCGGGATGGATTCTATGGTCTTATGAAGTTTGCGGAGGCCGCCGCCAAAGTTGGCCTGCCTGCGGTCTTCGGGGCGGAGCTCAGTCTCGACCCAGCTCCGCTGACCGTCCTGGCGCGCACCCCGGAGGGCTATCGGCGTCTATCTCGGCTTATCTCCCGCGCTCACATGGAGGCGGGGGAGAAGGGGGTCGTGTCCTATCCTTCTTTGGTGGAGATTGGTGCGCAGTTGCAGGATGAGTGCCTCTTCCTGGTGGGCTGGGAATGGGTGGAGCATTTCGATCTTTTGGTCGAGGGAATAAAAATAGACAGCATGGTTCTGGAGTATGCATGTACCCAGCTCCCGGAGGACGCGGACCACCACCTACTGTTGGATTCCTTGCCGGTTTCGCGCGCCATTGCCACTGCGCGCCCGGCTGCCGCCACGCGTGAACACGCGCGGTTGGCTGGAGCCAAACAAGCCCTGTCCAGACGCCTCGCGCTTGCCGACGCCTCCCCCAGCTCCCACCCCATGGGCTCGTCCTGGCTGCGCTCCGGGGAACAAATGGCGCGCCTGCTGCCTGAGCGCCCCGAGCTCATTGCCGAAACCGTCCGCGTCCTCGAGGACTGCAGCTTCACGTGGGAGGCGCTGGCCCCGAACCTGCCTGATTTCGACGTGCCGGAAGGCTATACCGAGATGTCCTGGCTGGAGCACCTTACCTTTGAGCGCGCTGCCGAACGTTATGCCACGCGCCCAGAGGAGATTCGGGAGCGGGCGTGGGAGCAGATGCGGTATGAGCTGGGTGTCGTCAAGCAGCTGGGCTTTCCCGGCTACTTCCTTATCGTGTGTGATCTCGTGGACTTTTGTAAACGGGAGAACATCCTGTGCCAGGGGCGCGGCTCGGCGGCGAATTCGGCGGTGTGCTTCGCGCTAGGGATTACGAACGCGGAGCCGATTTCCGCGGGACTGCTCTTTGAGCGCTTCCTCTCCCCGGACCGTGATGGCCCGCCGGATATCGACATCGATATTGAATCCGGCCGGCGCGAGGAAGTCATCCAGTACGTCTACGCCAAGCACGGCCGCGAGAAGGCGGCGCAGGTGGCCAACGTGATTACGTACCGCCGCAAAGGGGCGTTGCGGGATGCCGCCCGCGCGTTGGGCTACCCGCAGGGCTCGGCCGATGCCTGGTCGAAGGGCATTGCGCTCGCGCCTTCGGACGTTGAATGCTTGGCCGAGCAGTTTCTGGGTCAGCCGCGCCACCTGGGCATTCACTCCGGCGGCATGGTGCTGTGCGACCGGCCGATTGCGGATGTTGTGCCCGTGGAGTGGGCGCGCATGGAGAATCGTTCGGTGCTGCAATGGGATAAGGATGATTGCGCCGCGGCCGGGCTGGTGAAGTTCGACCTGCTGGGCCTGGGCATGCTCGAAGCGCTGCACCACATGATGGACTTGGTGGAGGAGAGCACCGGCCGGGTGGTCAACCTGTGGGAGCTGGACCTGGCTGACCCGGAAGTCTATGACATGCTCTGCCGCGCGGATGCAGTGGGCGTGTTCCAGGTGGAATCACGCGCGCAGCTGAGCACGCTGCCGAGGCTCAAGCCGCGGGTCTTCTTCGATCTCGTGGTGGAGGTCGCGCTCATCCGGCCGGGCCCCATCCAGGGCGGCTCGGTGCACCCCTACCTGCGCCGCCGCGATGGCAAGGAGCCGGTGACCTATGACCACCCGGTGCTGGAGAAGTCCCTGGGCAAGACACTGGGGATTCCGCTCTTTCAGGAGCAGCTCATGCAGATTGCGGTTGATGCCGCCGGGTTCAGCGGCGCGGAGGCGGATGACCTGCGGCGCGCGATGGGCTCGAAGCGCTCGCCGGCCAAGATGGCAGCGCTCAAGCAGCGCTTTTATGAGGGCTTGGAGGAAACCAACGGGATCGTCGGGGAGGTGGCGGATAAGTTGTGGGCCAAGATTGTGGCCTTCGCTGCTTATGGCTTCCCGGAGTCCCACTCGCAGTCTTTTGCTTCCTTGGTGTACTTTTCGGCGTGGTTTAAGCGCTATTACCCGGCGCAGTTTTGCGTGGGCCTGCTGCGCGCGCAGCCGATGGGTTTCTACTCGCCGCAGTCGCTTATTCAGGATGCCCGCCGCCACGGGGTGGAGGTGCTGCCGGTCAGCGTCAACGAGTCGGGCCGCGAGGCGCGCGTGGTGGTGGGCTCGGACGGTCAGGCGCGTATCCGCTTGGGGCTTAACCTCATCAAGGGGTTGGGTGATAAGGCCGCCGATCGCATTGAAGCGGCCGCGCCGTTTGGCGACGTCCCCGATCTCTCCCGCCGCGCCGACCTCACCGTCGATCACGTGGAGGCCCTCGCCGTGGCGGGGGCCTTGGACGTCTTTGGGGTGGATCGCCGCCAGGCGCTGTGGCAGGCGGGCGTGGCCGCAACAGAACGGGCGGGGGTGTTGCCAGGGCTTTCGGCGATTGAAGCGCCGTCTTTGCCGGGGATGAGCGCCTTTGAGCTCATGGCGGCGGATGTGGCGAGCACCGGCGTGACTCACAACCAGCAGCCGATGGAGCAGGTCCGCGGGGAATTGCAGGCCCGCGGCATCCTATCCGCGGCGGATTTGCCGGCAGTGGAGGATGGCACCCGCGTGCGCATCGCCGGGGTGGTCACGCACCGCCAGCGCCCGCAGACAGCGGGCGGGGTGGTCTTTTTTGGTTTGGAGGATGAGACCGGGTTGATGAACGTGATGGTCACGCCAGGCCTGTGGGCCCGGGATAAAGTCACCGCGCGAACAGCGCCCGCGCTCATCGTGCGCGGCATCGTGCAGAACGCCTCCGGCGCGGTCACCGTTGCCGCGGACCAGCTGGAGCCGCTGGCCTTCGGTGAGGTGCTCTCGCGCGGCTCGCGGGATTTCCGCTAAGCGGCTTATTCCTTAGAGATGAGCTCGTCGCGGTTCATCTTTCCGGCCAGGGAACGTGCCACGGAGAAGGGCACCCACACCATGAGTAGCAGGATGATTTTGAGGTAGAGCTGGGAGACGAATACGCCGTCCATGATGGGCATGGTTCGGGCACCCCAGGCGATAAGGCCAGTCACCGGAAGCAGGATGACGAGTGCTGCGAGGGAGAATTTGAGGCCGTCGTCGCGGGCTTCAAGGTGCTGCTGCATCTGATACTCATCCAGTTCTGTCCTGGGCAGGTCTGCGGCACCAATCGTTGTGCGGAGGCGAGCGGTCATCAACGCGCACAGCAAAGTTCCAAGGGCGGCCACCATGAGTGAGGTAAAGGCGCTCCAGAACTGCAGGGGGATGGATGCAATGATGAGGGCGGTGGACAGGTCGGTCAGGGTGATGTAGCGCTTGCGGGTCTTAACGGAATCGGGAATAGAGGCGGACATGTGTGGTTTAGTCCTTTCGGTAGATTTCGGAGGACATGGGGGTGAATTCGGTCCGGGAGAACACGGCTTCCACGGGTAGATTGAAAACTTCGCAGATGTTGAAGGCGAGGTCCAAGCTGGGGGAGTGGTCGCCGCGCTCGAGAGCGCCGATGGTTTGGGGGTTGACCCCGATGGCGTCGGCAAGCTGTGCGCGCGTCATGTCCCGTTCAACGCGGAGCACGCGGACCCGGTTAAATAGTGGGCGGGTTGGCTTTTTCTTTGGGGACATGCACCACAGTGTTGTATAAACCCAACGACTTGTCAAGGGTTCATGTTAGTGTGTTGGCATGAACCCCGTATCCCCGTCACTCACTAAAGCCCGCTACATTTCGCGCTTGAGCTGGGACGTCATCCTCGCCGCCCTGGCGGCCGCGGCGGCGTATTTCTGGTGGGATTGGCTCTATTGGGTCGCCGGAGCGCTCGTTGCGTGGGCGCTCTATCAGCTCTGGCTCATCCCCGCGCAGGTCAAAAACCTAGGTTGGCAGGAAACCGCCGACGAATTGCTCGTCACCCGCGGGAAAATCTGGCACACCTTCACCGTCGTGCCCTATGGCCGCATCCAATTCGTCGACGTCACCGCCGGCCCCGTCGAGCGGGCGATGGGGCTCAAGAAGGTGAAGCTGCACACGGCGTCGCCCAGCAGCGACGCCACCATCCCCGGCCTCCTTGCTGCCGACGCCGACGCCCTGCGCGATCTCCCCGCCCTCCAGGCTCGCGAGAGGATGAGCCGGCTGTGCAGGCCCCCGCGCCTATCCCCGCCGACGGCTACATTCGCGTCCACCGCCTCACCCCGCTGCTGCGCTTTTGGTCGCTGATTTTAGCGCTGGTGGCCATTTTTGCGGTGAACATCAACGCCGCCATGATTTCGGACGTGGTGTCTTACCTGCAGAGCGGCAACCTCGGCGAGGTCGGCCGCGGTACCCTGCTGGGTATCGGCGCCTTCGTGCTGGTGTGCGCAGTGATTTGGCTGGTCTCCGGAATCTGGTGGCGCAAGCTGGGCTACAAGCTCACCGAGGATGAAATCGCGCTGCGCCACGGCGTCATCTCCACGTCCTTCCGCTCCGCGCGCTATGAGCGCATCCAGGCGGTGGACGTCGTGGAATCCATCATCGCGCGCTTGTTGGGTTTGGCCACGGTTCGGGTGGAGACCGCCGGCGGTACCTCGTCGGTGATCAAGATTGAGTACCTGCCCAAAGCGAAAGCAGAAGAGCTGCGCGCGGAGTTGCTGCGGCGCACGAATAAGAACCCTGCCAGTGAGCCGGCGCCGGAAGCGGAGGAAGCCGCCGCGCTGATCCCGGAGATTCCCATACTGCGCACGATTGCCGCTGAGGCGCTGCGCCTGTCCACGCTCCTCGCGGCCCTCGTTATTGGGGGCTTGCTCTTCATCCCGGGTATGTGGACCGCGCTGCTGCCCATCATCGTGGGCTTTGTTGGAAGCGTCTGGGGCTTGGTGGACTCTTCCTGGAAATTCACCGCGCTTCACGACGCCCCCACCAACGCCCTCAACGTCTCTTACGGTCTTGCCGACCGCCGCCGCCAAACCATCCGCATTAGCCGCATCCACGGCGTGCGGGTAAGCCAGCCCTTCTTATGGCGGCGCTTCGGCTGGTACGAGGTGCACGTCTCTGTAGCTGGTTATGGCGCGAAGGGCAGCGGTAAGCAGTCCGGTTCCACTCGCATCCTGCCGGTGGGTACCCGCGAGCAGGCGCTGGAGCTTTTAGAGCTCATCTCCGATCTGGATCGTGCGCAGATTGAGGATTTCGCGCGCCCCGAAGGGCACACCCAGCCCACTTATACCTCCCCGCGCCGGGCGACGTGGATCAGCCCCCTCGACCGCAAGCAGCAGTCGGTGACGCTCGTGGATTCCCCGCTTCCCGTGACCATCGTGCACCGCGGCCGCATTAACCGCCGCGTCATGGTGATTGGAACCCCGCACATCCAGGAGCTCACGCTGAAAGTGGGGCCGTTGGGGCACCTTGCGGGCGTGCGGACCGTGCGCTTCGACCTCGTGGCTGGCCCCGTGAAGATGGCTGGTCAAGACCTCACGCCTGCCGACGCCTCCGAGCTCCTCACCCGCCTGCGCTCCCGCCCCCTGCCTGCCATGGAGTCCGCGCTCAGCCCCCTGGCCTCATCCGCCACCCTCCCACAGGTTGAGCCGCGGCAGAACCCACGTGAAGACTCCCGTGACAGCGCGGTTAGGGGCAGCGACGAAGCTTAAGCAGAACCGGCCCACGCGTGCTGCTGGGGCCGGCACACGCCGAGGCCGCCGAACAGGACCCGCATCCGCCCGCGGGGCAGGAGCCGAGTGGCTCCATATCGAGTACCCCGCTGGCGGTGAGGTGATCCAGGATGAGGTCCACCGTGCCGGGCTCCAGCCCGGTCTGTGCCGCGATGGCCGCCCGCGAGCGCACGCCGGATTCGATGGCTTCCTGCACGGCCTGGATGGGGGAGGCGGGCATTAGATAAACACCTTCAGAATCTGGAAGGCCGCTACAGCCAGCACCCACGCTGTGGCCAGCTGGACGCCGAAGCCGAAGAGCGTCCAGCGCCAGCCAATCTCTCGCCGCTGCGCGGCAATCGTGGCCACGCAGGGCGTGTAGGCCAGCAGGAAGAGCATGTAGGCCCACACCGCGGCGAGGGGATGACCGTCAGAAGCCTGCTCGAAGTCCGCGCGCACGTGATCGCTGAGCGCGCTATGGGATTGTTCCTCCGCGGAGGCGTCGGTGACATCCTCGACCGCGTAGGTCTGCGCCCACGTCGAAATCAGCGCCTCCTTGGCCACGAAACCAGTGACTAGCGGACCCGCCAAGGACCACGAGTCGAAGCCGGCCGGGGCAAAGGCTGGAGCGATGGCGTGCGCGACCGCCCCGTAGGCCGAATCCTCCGGCGCCGGCGGTTCTCCCCAGGAGGAGTCCTGGACCGCCGCACCCACCGGGATGGCCATGAGCAGCCACACCACGACCACGGTGCTCACGATGATGCCACCGGCCGTCTGCAAGAAGCCCTTCAAGCGCGTCCACATCACGCTCAGTGCTAGGCGCACGGTGGGCAGCTGGTACGTCGGCAAATCAATAACCAGTGCCTCTTCCGGAACCGCGCGCCACAGAGTCTTGCGCAGCACCAAACCCACGAGCACGAGCAGCGCGATGGAAATGACGTACATGATGAACACCACGCTGCCGGCATGATCTGGGAAAAACGTGGCCGAAAGCATGACGAAGACCACCAAGCGCGCCGAGCACGAGGTAAACGGAATGAGCAGCGCGGTCATGATGCGATGCCGCGGGCTGCCCAGCACGCGCGTGGCCGAGATCGCCGGCACGTTGCAGCCAAAGCCCACGACAATGGGGATGAAAGCCTTGCCCGGCAGACCGATGGCCCGCATGAGACGGTCCGTGACCACCGCGGCACGCGCCATGTAGCCGGAATCCTCCAACACCGCCAAGCACAAGAACATCAGCGCCATGAGCGGGGCGAAGGTGAGGACCATGCCGACGCCGCCGATGAGGCCGTCGACAAGCAGGCCCGTGATGAGAGGGTGGCCTAAGCCGATGGCTTCTAGCCCCGCCCGCGCCCAGTCACTCAAGGGGCCCGAGACCAGTGCCTCCAGGCCATCCTGGAGGGGAGCGGCCACCGTGGTGGTGATCTGGAAGACCACCCACATCACGGCCAGAAACAGCAGCGGCCCCACTACCGGGTGAAGGGCCACCGCATCGAGGCGGTGGGAGAGGGGCGTGGCGTGCTCGACCTCGCTCACCGAGGCCTTCGCCGCCGCATCCAACTCCGCGAAGCGGGCCTCCAAACCTGCGTCCTCGCGCAGCTGCACGGGCTCAGCCGCCAGAGAATCAACAACAACCTCTCGCAGCTTCTCGACGCCCTCCCGCTTACGCCCATCAACCACCACCACCGGGATGGAGGTGGATTCAGCGAGCGCAACGGGATCCACTGTTTGGCCCTGGTTGAGGGCCACGTCGGTCTTCGTCAGCGCGATGATGAGGCGGTAGGGCTGCTCCGCTAACTGGAGCGCGACGTTGAGGCCGCGCGCCACGGCGCTGGCATCGACGACCACGACGACGGCGTCGGGGCGCTCATCATCTGGGCAATCGATGAGCATGGCGCGGGTCAGCGCCTCATCGGGGCTGAGCGGGTCGAGTGAGTAGGTGCCGGGAAAATCGATGAGATCGGCGGTTGCGTCACCGATCTTCCACGCACCGCGGCTGACCTCAACCGTGGTTCCCGGCCAGTTGCCGGTCTGCGCCTTCGCGCCGGTCAGGGCGTTAAAGAGAGTGGACTTGCCAGAGTTGGGGGAGCCAACGAGCGCGATGATGGGCGCGCCAGCAGGGGCTACCGCGCCGCCCGGATCGCCGTGACAGCTGGGTTTCGTGGTGGACATGGCTTAGACCTCGATGGCCTGCAGTGTCGCCTTATCGATGGCGTAGCGGCAGCTGCCCACCGAGACAACACGCGCGCCACCGGCCACGCGCGGGCCCATGATTAGCGTGGCGCCGGGGCGGATTCCCAGCTCGCCGAGGCGCACCGCCAGTGCGGCGTCGCAGGTGCAGGAGATGCACTCGTCTCTCAGGGTGATGGTGCACCCCGTGGGGATAGCGTCGGCGGTTTGTCGTGGGCGCTCAGATAACTTCACGGTGAGCCCTCTTCCTTAAATAAGCATTACCTTTATAGGTTAGCCTTAGTAAACATAGGTCCGTCTAGGTTTTGAGGGCTATCTCTTAGGTGATCCTCACCACGCGGCGCAGGTACGCCGCGTACTAAGCAAGTGGATTGGTCCAGCTGCTCACCTGGCGCAGCCTCTGGCGATTCTTCAGCCGCGATTGGCCTAGCTTGCGGGACATGCGGTCCAGAATCTGGATGGCCTCCGTGATGTGCGGCCCCTTGTTGAGCATCACGCACTCCGCGCGCAGCGCATAGCCAGCGTCCGTGATTTCCGCGCGGGAGGGAAGCCCGGTCTTGGCTAGGGTCTCCAGAACCTGCGTGGCCATGATGACCGGGATGTGGGCCGCCTCCGCGACCTTCATGATGCGCCCCGGCACCTGGACCATCTCCTCGAATCCCAACTCCACGGCCAAGTCACCGCGCGCAATCATGATGCCGAACTTGGCGTGCCGCATCCCCTCCAGCAACACACTTCCCAGCTGCTCATAAGCCGGAACCGTCTCAATCTTGAGCACGATGCCTAGGTCACGCACGCGCTGCGCCATCTCCTCCGATTCCTGCTCGGCGGCAATCGCCTCAAGCGTGTCATAGAGGAAGGCCACATCAGCCGGCGTGCGGATGAAAGAAACCGCCGCGATATCGCAGTGCGTGGCCACAAAACGAAGTGCTTCGATGTCTTCCTCGGTGAGGCTGGGCAGCGGGACGTCGGTATCCGGCAGGTTGATTCCCTTATAGGCGGCCAGGTTGGTGCCGGTCGGTCCCGCATGCTCCACGGTGACGACGGCCTCGTGCGCCGCACCATTCTCCCGCACCTCGCGGACGCGGCCGGCGATGGCGCCATCATCGAAAATCACCCGGTGCCCCACTTTGAGCGCGCCAACCACCTCCGGCAGCGTGCACCCAATCGTGGTCACCTCGCCCTCGACGATGCGCGCCGGCTCCTGCGAAGTGCTCAGCACCAACTCCTCGCCGCGGTGCAGGCGAATCTTCTGCTCCAGTGCCGGAACCCCATGCACCTGCGTGGTGTCCCCGCCGTGGCTCAACACCGTTCCCTCGGCGAGGTAGCAGTTGCGATCACCGTGCAGCACCGCCACGCCTGCTTCCGCGCTCTCCACGGTGAACACACGCGAGCGCCCGCGCGCTTCCGTGAAGCGCACCTCGCTGCCGGGGTGCAGGCGGGCCAACCACTCGTCATCCACCTCCAGCGCTACCGCCGGGCGGGCCGCGCTTGGCGACGCCTCCCCCGCCACCCCGTGGGCGCGGGTAGAGGAGGGGGCGTCGTGAAGCACGAGCGTTGCTGGGCTCAGCAGCTCGCCCGCAGCGGTGCGCTCGCCGCGCACGCGAATGACCTGCGGACCCGGCTCGATGCTGCCGGTGCGGACCTTGGGGCCAGCAATATCGCAGGAAATCAGAATCTCGCGCCCCACCTCTTCAGCGGCGCGGTGGACGTGCTCCACCATCTTTGTCCACGCCGCCTGGTCATCGTGCGCACAGTTGATGCGGGCTAACTCCATGCCCGCGCGGGCGAAACCGAGGACCAGTTCATAATCCTCCGCAGCCTCAGCAGGAAGAGTCACCATGATGCGCGCGTGCGTGTCCTCCTGGGTAGGGCCGAGGAGGGCTTCGGTGTTGGCGTCGAGGATATCGTCCGCGTCCGCATAAGCCGTGGCGATGGGCTGCACGGAGTAGGTTGGCGCGTGGCCATCGAAGGCGTCGAGCACGTTGCGCGCGGCGTGGAGGCGCTCCAGCACCGCGGGCTCCGGGTGGCTGAGGCTCGTGGCGCCCAACGCAGTGAGGCCTTCCTGGAGTTCGACGGCGTCCTGGGAGCGCAATTCCATGTAGCGCACGAGGTTGACCGCGCCGGGGCGGTGGATGGGATCCACGCGCGCGATCTGCGTGGCGTGGGCGGCAGACGAAGCTTCGACGCGGGTGATGAGGGAATCAAGCAGTGGGCGCAGGCTAGGCAAGGTGTCTCCTTCGGTGTGAAAGTTCACCCATATTGTGCCGCGACTTGTTAGACCGCGCCACGGAAGCCGAGCTGCCGCCAGGCCTCATACACGGCTGTCGACGCCGCGTTAGATAAATTCATCGAGCGTCGCGCCGGCATCATGGGGATGCGTACGCGCTCCGTTACCCGCGGGTGAAAGGCGTGTTCCTCCGGCAGGCCCGTGGGTTCGGTGCCGAAAAGCAGGACATCGCCCTCCTGGTATTCCACGTCGGTGAACCACTTGTCCGTGTGGGTGGTGAAAGCGAAAACGCGCGCGCCGGGCAAGCTGTCCATGCAGGCGTCGAAATCCTTGTGGATCGTGAGGTCCGCTAAGTCGTGGTAGTCCAAGCCTGCGCGCTTGAGGTGTTTGTCCTCGAAGTTGAAGCCGAGCGGCTCGATGAGGTGCAGGCTCGCGCCCGTGACGGCGGCGGTGCGGATGGCGTTGCCGGTGTTGGTAGGGATCACGGGGTTGTCGAAGACGATGTGCAAGCTGCTCATAGGCATCAGTCTAGGATGGTGTGCATGAGCGCTACCAAACTAGATGGCAACTTGTACCGCGACGAGATTTTTGAGGACCTGGCCCAGCGCGTGGCCGCCCTCAAGGAGAAGGGGATTACCCCGGGCCTGGCTACGGTCTTGGTGGGCGATGATCCGGGTTCGCATTCCTACGTGAAGATGAAGCACCGTGATTGCGAGAAGCTCGGTATCAACTCGATTCGCAAGGACCTGCCGGGAGATATCTCCCAGGAGGAGCTGGAGCGCGTCATCGAGGAACTCAACAATGATGACGCCTGCACTGGCTACATCGTGCAGCTGCCGCTGCCGAAGCACCTGGATGAAAACCGCGTGCTCGAGCTCATCGATCCGGCCAAGGACGCTGATGGCCTGCACCCGATCAACCTGGGCAAGCTGGTGCTCAACGAGGAAGCCCCGCTGCCCTGCACTCCGAATGGCTGCATCCACCTGCTGCGCCGCTTTGGGGTAGAGCTCGATGGCGCCAAGGTCGTGGTTATTGGCCGCGGCGTGACCGTGGGCCGCCCGATTGGTCTGATGCTCACCCGCCGCAGCGAAAACTCCACGGTGACGCTGTGCCACACTGGCACCAAGGACCTCGCTGCGGAGACCCGTGAGGCCGATGTCATTATCGCGGCAGCCGGCAAGGCACACATGCTCACCGCCGACATGGTCAAGGAAGGTGCTGCGGTTCTCGACGTCGGCGTGTCCCGCGTTGACGGCAAACTCGCCGGCGACGTGGCCGAGGACGTCTGGGAGAAGGCCGGCTACGTCTCCCCGAACCCGGGCGGCGTGGGCCCGCTGACGCGCGCGTTCCTGGTGAGCAACATTGTCGAGCGCGCCGAAAAGCTTGCCGCTCACTAACGGCGCAACACGAACGCCCAAGTAATGAGCATGTCCCCACAATCAGAAGGAAGCCCGCAGCACCGAGCACAACGAATGCCCCGGCGCCCAGCTCAGGGCCCTGTTCAAGGCCAGCCTCGAAGCCAGAATGGAAGCCAGACTGAAAGCCAAGCCCGCGGGAAAACCACGCCACCGGTGTCCCTGTCGAACCCGCACGATGCGCACCTGAAGCCCTCGGCGCTGCCGCCGGCTCTCCAGTGGCTGGCCATCGGCCTGTTCGTCGTGGCGGTTGTGGTGTCGGGTTTCTATGCCGTGTTCGAGCACTGGCGCCGCGCCACGCTGCTGCTGGGCGGGGCGCTGGTGTGGCTCACGGTGGTCCGCTTGACCTGCGACTCCTCGCGGGTCGGCGTGCTCGCGGTGCGCTCCCGGCGCTTCGATGCCTGCTTTACAGGCATCTTGGGCGCGGCGATGGTGTTCATGGCCTTCTCCATCGACGCGCTGGGCTCTTAGATGTAATATTCATCGCCCACGTACGCAGGGCCCACATCGAGGCCATTCGGCGCGGAGAGCAGCAGGAAGTTGCGCAGGATGCGGTTCATCTGCCGGGTCTCCGTCAGGAAGGCGTCGTGGCCCACGGGGGAGACAATCTTGGCCATCGCCAGCAGGTGGTTGACGTTGCGGGAGATGTGCTCCTGCTGGTGATAGGGGTAGAGGATATCCGTGTCCACGCCCACGACCATCGTCGGCACCTGGGAGGCGGCCAGTGCTTTGATGAGCCCGCCGCGCCCGCGGCCGACGTCATGCCGGTTCAACGCCTCCGTGAGCACCACATAGGAACCCGCATCGAAGCGCTCGGTGAGTTTCGCCCCCTGGTAATCCAGGTAGGAGTTCACCGCGAAACGCTGGTTCAGCTGGCGGTGCGGACCCAAGGGATTCTCGCCTTGCTGTGCGGTAGCGCCGAAGCGCTCGTCGATCTCCTGCTCGCCGCGATACGTCAAATGCGCGATGCGGCGCGCCGCTGCCAGACCATCCCGCGGAGTCTTGTCCGTGAGGTAGTAATTTCCGCCATGCCAAAACGGGTCGCGCTCGATGGCAGAAATCTGCGCGGATTGGATGCCAATCTGCCAGCCCGAAGCCCGGGCAGACACCGCAATCACACACACCGCGGACACGCTTTCCGGGTGCAGCAAGCTCCACTCCAAAGTTCGCGCGCCGCCCATCGAACCGCCGAGCACCGCGTGCACACGCGAAATGCCCAGTTCCTTCAAGCAGTCGTGCTCGGCCTCCACCAAGTCCCGAATCGACAGCGCCGGGAAGCGCCCGCCCCACGGCTTTCCATCCGGGTGCAGCGACTTCGGCCCCGTCGAGCCATTGCAGCCGCCCAGCGCATTAGTCGCGATAACGCACCAGCGCGTGGTGTCCAGAGCCTTGCCAGGCCCCACCAGGTCGGACCACCAGTCCGCCACATTGGAATCACCGGTCAGCGCATGCTCAACCACGAGGACGTTGTTGACGCCGTCTGGGTCGCCGGCAAAAGCGCCCCAGCGTTGGTAGGCCACGTGGGCGTCGGCAAGCACGGCGCCTGCTTCCGTGGTGAAATCACCGATGGGGACGACGGCGAGCTCGCCTTCGGGCGCGAGTTCCGGGATGGCGCTAACCAATGGCCGCGAACCCGCGCTCGAGGTCGGCGATGATGTCGTTGACATCCTCGATGCCCACCGACAGGCGCACCGTGGCCTGCGTAATGCCCGCGGCCTTAAGCGCGGCCTCATCGGACTGCGAGTGTGTCGTGGTCGCCGGGTGCACCACCAGGGAGCGGGTATCGCCGATGTTGGCCAGGTTCGAGTGCAGCTTCAGCGCATCGATAAAGGCCCACGCCTCCTCGCGGCCGCCGTCGATGTCGAAGGAGAGCACGGAGCCGGTGTAGGCGTAACCGAGCTTCTCCTTGGTGGCCTTGTACGGCGAGGAGTCCAAGCCGGCGTAATTGACGGTGGTGACCTTGGCGTGGGACTCCAGGTACTCTGCCACGGCCTGGGCGTTGGCATTGTGCTTCTCGACGCGCAACTGCAACGTCTCGATGCCATTCAGCGTCAGCCAGGCGTTGAAGGGGGAGATGGCGGCACCGGTATCGCGCAGCAGGCCCGCACGCGCCTTGATGGCGAAGGCCGGTGCGCCCAGGTCGGCGTACTTGAGGCCATGGTAAGCCTCGTCCGGGGTGACGAAGTAGGGGAAGACGGGCTCGCCGTCACGCTCGATGGTCCAGTCGAAGGAGCCGCCGTCGATGATGGCACCACCGATGGCGGAGCCATTGCCGGTATAGAACTTGGTGGTGGAAACCACGACGATGTCCGCGCCCAGCTCCAGCGGGCGGGCGAGCGCGCCGGTGGCGATGGTGTTATCCACGATGAGCGGGACCTGGTTCTTGTGAGCTACCTCGGCGATGGCAGGGATGTCGAGAACATCGGCGACTGGGTTGCCGAAGGTCTCGCCGTAAAAAGCCTTCGTGTTTGGCTGGACGGCGTCCTGCCAGGAGGCCGGGTCATCCGGGTTCTCGACGAGGGTGACGTCAATGCCGAGGCGCTTCAAGGTCACGGTAAAGAGCGTGGAGGTGCCGCCGTAGAGGCGCGGGGAGGTCACGATATGGTCGCCGGCGGAGGCCAGGTTCAGGATGGCCGCGGTTTCGGCGGCCTGGCCGGAGGCGAAAGCTACGGCGGCGACGCCGCCCTCGAGGGAAGCGAGGCGCTCCTCGAGTGCGTCCTGGGTGGGGTTGGTCAGGCGGGTATAAATCGGGCCGGCATCCGAGAGGTTGAAGCGGTTGGCGGCGTGCTCGGCGTCGTTGAAGACGTAGGAGGTGGTTTGGTAAATCGGCACGTTGCGTGCGTTGGTGGAGCCGTCCAGGTTCTGGCCGGCGTGGAGGGCGCGGGTGGCAAAGGACCACTCGCCTACTGCGGAATTATCGTATTTGGTGCTCATGTCAGGAAAGGCTAGACCAAGCGGTTCAGTGCCGTTAGTGGTTTTCTAGAAACCGCAGGCAAGCCCGAGAATAAAAATAGACCGAGCGGTTGGTTTGGAGGCCCGTGTGTGCTGTAGACCTCCCTGCAGCGCGAAGGCTCAAGGCCGCTGTTGGATGTCGATGCTTTTCCCAACGTGCAGGCGCTGGTAGCCGGTTACGCCGGCGCGTTGGAGCATGCCGTCGGTGATCTGCTTGCCGGCGTCGGACAGCACGGCGTCATGGATGGGTACTGTCACGCGCGCACCGATGCGCATGGCGTAATCCGCGGCATCCGCCCCGCGCACCCACGGCCCGGCGATGGGGAGCAGGAGGACGTCTACCGTGCGTCCTTCCGAGGTGACCCACTGGTCGCCGGGGTGCAGCACTCCATTGAAGAAATAGCCCAGGTTCTCCGGGCGCGGAATGTTGGGGTGGATTTCCTCGTGGAGCCCGCCCACCGCGCGGATTTTCAGGCCCAGGACTTCGAACTCCTCGCCTGTGTGGACTGCGGTGCCGGAGCCGATGGCGTCGACGGCCTCGCGCGTTCCCCACACTGGCAGGCCGCTCGCGCGCACGGCGTCGACGTCGAGGTGATCGCCGTGCGCGTGAGTGAGCAGCACCGCTTCGGCGCCTTCGAGGCAATTGAGGTCTGAAAGGGGACCGGGGTCGATGATGATGCGCCCCTGGGGAGCCTCGACAGCCACGGCGGATTGCCCATGCAGAGAAACCTTCATGATCCCCACGCTAGCCAAAAGTAAAGGAATACAGCGAGAGGCCTTCGCTTACTTCCAGCTCGATTGTTTCGGTGTGATTGTCCGGTTCCCTGACGAGATCCACCGTGCCGTCCTCGGTGATGTCGAAGGTGCGGACCGAACCATTCGCGCGGTGCACGCGAACCGTTCCTTGCCCTGATGCCACGAGCTGTACCCAGGCGGCGCGATAATTCAGTCGCAGCCGCGCGTTAGGTCCGGCGGTGATGGGCTGGTCGGCCAAAGTCCACGTCCCGCCCAGCGAATACTGACCTAACGGCGGCTCGCTCGTGGTGAACTGGTGCGTGCCGTCGTGGTAATCGGGGTTGGTGAAATACTGTGCGCGTGCGGTGCCGAGGTAGGTCTCCGGCGAGCGCGGAGCGCTGTGAGCATCGGCGGCTTCAATGGGCTCAGGCAGTTCTATGCTGGGGTCGCGCTCGAGGAGAAGCTCACGAATGAGGCGCTCGGTCTCGGCGTAGTCGCCCTCGCCGTGGTGGGATTGGCGCAACATGCCGTGCTTGTCGACGAGATAGTGCGCCGGCCAGTACCGATTCCCAAAGTTCTTCCACGTGGCGAAGTCATTATCCTGTGCCACTGGATACTCGATTCCCTGCTCGCGGGCCGCACGGCGCACGTTGTCGACCTCGTGCTCGAAGGCGTACTCCGGTGCGTGGATGCCGATGATGTCGAAGCCGTAGTCCTTGTAATGCGCATAGAGCTTGGTCAGGTGCGTGTTGTTGCGCTGGCAGTTGATGCAGGCATAGGCCCAAAAATCGATGAGCGTGACCTTGCCGGAGGTCCGCGGATCGACGGGCGCATCCGTGTTGAACCAGCCGGTCAGCCCCGCGAACGCGGGCACGGGGGTTCCTTCGGCTGTGAGGGTGGCCTGTTCAACGGGCGTGGCGTCGGTGTTGATACTGGGGAGCTTCTGCTGCAGCCACGCGGGCGCGCCGAGTGAGATGGCGCCGGCCATGGCGATCACCACAATTCCCGCGGTGACGCGTACCTCGCGTTGGTGGGAGCGGAAAGCATCGACGCGTTTGCCCACCTCGTTGCCGCCTAAGGCGAAAGCCAGCAGCGGGATCGCCACGCCGAGGGCGAAGGAGAGACAGAGGAGGAGGATGGGGGCGTCGACAGTCCCGGTGGCGCCCGCCACGGAGATTGCGGCCAGTGCTGGGCCCGCGCAGGGAACGAAGACAGCCCCCATGGCTAGGCCAACGACGAAGCCGCCCTTGTCGCGGGCTGTGGCTTGCAAGCCGCCAGCTTTCGGGAGCTTCTGGAAAGGCCACTCGAGGGCTTCCTGAACGCGAGGGAACACCATTCCCAGGCCCACGAGAACGAGCAGCGCGATTCCCACTTTCCACAGGACGTCGGCCGGGAGGCCCAAGGCATTGAGCAGCGTTGTGGCAAACAGCGTGACGAGGCTGAAACTTGTGACGAGTCCGCCGACGACCTGCCATGGCCGCCACCGTGAGCCGCCGCTGACTGCGAGGACCAGCGGCAAGACCGGCAAGATGCAGGGCGAGATGCCGGTGATAAGGCCACCGGTAAACCCGATGAATAGCGTAGATAACATCCTGTGCTCCTTCGCTTGTGATGCGGTGTGCGTATGCAACTAGTTCGGAACACGAGTGAAAAGCGGATTGCTTTTAAATCCGTCCAATCCGCATCGCAGGGTGGCTCCGAATGGTCAGATACAGGGTCCGGAAAGGCCGGACCCGAAGACCTGAAGAAGGAGTACCGAAATGAAGAAGCTTGTTACCGCCGCCGCTGCACTTGCCGTAGCCGCCAGTGGGCTGGTTGCCTGCAACGACAAGAAGGAAGAGGTGGACATGAAGCCCAGCTCTGAGATGATGGCCCCGAGTTCTGATGCGATGGAGTCGGATTCCATGATGACTGAGGAAATGAAGAGCGATGAGATGATGGCGCCGAGTGAAGAAATGACTAAGTAAAAGTGCCATGTCCGCCCCGCTGCTGGAGGTAAGCTCTACACCCGTGTCTGCGATGTCACCTGATGAACATGCGCGGCTGAACGACCTGCTCGTTCAGACCGCTGCGGCAGACAAGCATGCCTTCAGCGCGCTATACGACGCCCTCGCGCCCACCGTGTACAGCGTGTGCCTGAGCGTTCTGCGCAATCCTGCCTTAGCCGAAGAGGTTGCCCAAGATGTCTTCGTTGAGGTGTGGACTTCCGCTGCGAAATTTGACCCGCAGCGGGGAAACGCGCGGTCGTGGGTGGGCAGGTTGGCGCATGGGAGGGCCGTCGATAAGCTGCGTAGCCACGTTGCTGCAGTGCAACGTGATGACCGCGACGCGCTGTTGGACCAGGCTACCTACACCGAGCCTCTTGAAGATGAGGCCCTAGGACATGTCGAAGCGCAGCGCCTGCGCTGGGCCATCGACGAGATTGGGGAGCCGCATTCCACCGCGGTAGCCCTCGCATTTTTCAATGGCTTGACGCATGCTGAACTGGCAGAATCAACGGGAGTACCGCTGGGTACGGCGAAGACGCGCGTGCGCGACGGCGTTAAGAAGCTAAAAGCGATTCTCGGAAAGGAGGGAAGATGAGCAATACGCATGAGTTTTCTGATGAGACTTTCGACGACTTCCTCGATTCCCTCCCAGACGTGCATCCGCCAGCGCGAATGAAAGATGCTGTCGTTGCGGAAATTGACGGTGGCGAAGCTGCTGAGGTCATCGAGCTTCCACGCCGCCGCTGGCGGGCCTTCGTAGCGGTGCCGGCTGCCGCCGCAGTGCTCGTCGCAGGCGTGGTAGCCGCGCCGCAGCTCTTGCAGTTGGGGCAGCAAGATGCACCGGATAGCGCGCAAGTAGAGGCTGAATCGCCGGGCGAAAAATCCATGCACGACATCATGGGCGCAGAGGACCTTATGCAGGGCAATGCGGATGCCTCGGGAGCGCAACTGGATATCGTTTCCTCCGCCTCGATGGCGAAATCCGGCGCGATGGTCGATGGCCAGCCGCAACTGGCCGACGGCATGGGCGCCCAGGTGTGGGCAGTCAGTGCAGATGGTGAGATGGCCTCAGCCGGGGTTATCGGTCAGGACCCACACGATGGGGTGTGGATGCCCTTCGACGGTGCCGCGGTCAAAGTCATGGTCACCGAGGAACCTGCAGGCGGCAGCATGCAACCGACGGGCCGTACCCTCGCCACCGTTACTTTGGCCAGCGCCGGCTAGGGCTCAGTCCGCTAAAGCCTGCTTGACCAGCTCCAGCGCGGCGGCGAGTTCGACGTCGCTCAAATGCCCAAAGCCCAAGACCACGCCTTCTTCGGCAGGTGCGCCGCCCCAATAATCGCGCAGCGGGGTGAGCGTTAGCCCTAGGGAAGCCGCGCGGTCGACCACGGCGTTATCGCACAGCAACACCGCATGGAGCCCGCCGTGGATGGGCAGAAGGGTAGCGGGGGCGTCTTCCAGCGCGGCTTGGACGAGGTCGCGGCGGCGCTTGTAGGCGCGGCGCATCCGCCCGGTATGCCGCCGCAGCGCACCGCTGGCCAGATAGTTCGCCAACGCCGCCTGGGGGATAGCGCCGACAGGCTGGCCGAAGACCTCCCGCACGCGGTCCACGCCCGCGCGCAGGTTCGGCGGCACGACCAGATAGCCGCAGGCAATCGATGGCGAAATCACCGAGGAAAACGTGCCCAACAACACCGTGTGCTCCGGGGCGAGTGCGGTCAGCGCGGGCAAAGGCTGGCCGACGTAGCGCAGCTCGGAATCGAAGTCATCCTCGATGATGAGCACGTCGTTGCTGCGTGCCCACTCGACGAGTTCCGCGCGCCGGGCCGCCGGCAGCGAACCGCCATAGGGGTGCTGGTGGGAGGGGGTGACGATGAGAACGTCGAGGTCAACGGTGGGGACGGTGACGCCGTGGGCGTCGGTGGGGACGTCGACAAGCGTGTGGCCCAAAGCCTGGGGGACGCGGCGCAGGCTGGGGGAGCCGGGGGACTCCACGCCCACGCGCAAGTGGCCGCCCAGCGCGCGCAGCAGCACCGAGAGCCCGTCGCGGGCGCCGGCGGTGATGACGACGTAAGCCGGGTCGACGGTGAGCCCGCGCATGTGGCGCAGGTGCGCGGCCACCTCGCGGGGAAGATCGCCGGAAGGATTCACCGCGGCCTTGCGCCACGCCGCCCTCCATTCGGGGGTGATGATTCCGGCCGTATCGGGCAAGCCGGGGGTCAACTCCACGCGCGGTGGGGCAGAGCTGGGCCGCGGCGCGGGGTGAGGCTGTGGGGTGCGCCCATGGGGCAGGTGCGGGTTGATGACTGTGCCCGAGCCAACCGACGCGGTGAGGTAGCCCTCGGCGGTGAGCTGCTCGTAGGCGGTAACCACGCTGCCTCGGGAAATGCCCAGATCGCGCGCCAGTGAACGCGTCGACGGCACCTGCTCGCCGGGCAGCAAAATGCCCGCCGCGACTTGGGTGCGGAGGGCTTCGGCAATCTGCACCGGCAGCGCGCGCGTATCAGATGGATCGAGGCGGAAAGACACGACCCCATCATAAGTGGTCTAATTCAACACTCTAAAAATGGCTCTTGTCTTGGACCAATTTTCTGGGCCACTATGTGAGCCATGACTGAACAGAAGATTGAACAGGGACGCGCCACCACGCGCGTCAAGCGTGGACTGGCTGACATGCTCAAGGGCGGCGTCATCATGGATGTAGTCACCCCGGAGCAGGCCCGAATTGCTGAGGACGCAGGTGCGTCCGCCGTCATGGCGCTCGAGCGCGTGCCGGCCGATATCCGCGCCCAGGGCGGCGTGGCCCGCATGTCTGACCCGGACCTCATCGAGGGCATCGTCAACGCTGTGGACATTCCGGTGATGGCGAAGGCCCGCATCGGCCACTTCGTGGAGGCGCAGATTCTCGGCGAGCTGGGCGTAGATTTCATCGACGAGTCCGAGGTGCTCAGCCCGGCCGACTACGTCAACCACATCAACAAGTGGGATTTCGACGTGCCTTTCGTCTGTGGCGCAACCAACTTGGGCGAGGCCTTGCGCCGCATCACCGAGGGTGCGGCCATGATCCGCTCCAAGGGTGAGGCCGGCACTGGCGACGTCTCCGAGGCCGTCAAGCACCTGCGCACCATCAAGGGTGAAATCGCGCGCCTCCAGAACCTCGACCGCGACGAGCTCTACGTCGCAGCCAAGGAGTTGCAGGCACCGTATGACCTGGTTGCTGAGGTCGCGGAGACCGGCAAGCTGCCGGTCGTACTGTTCGTCGCTGGTGGTGTGGCTACGCCTGCCGACGCCGCCCTCGTCCGCCAAATGGGCGCCGAAGGCGTCTTCGTCGGCTCCGGCATTTTCAAGTCCGGCGAGCCTGCGAAGCGCGCGGAGGCCATCGTGAAGGCGGCGACCCTCTACGACCAGCCGGCCGAGCTGGCCAAGATCAGCCGCGGCCTAGGCGAGGCCATGGTGGGCATCAACGTCAACGACATCCCCGCCCCGCACCGCCTGGCAGAGCGCGGTTGGTAACCGCGGTGCGACCACACGTTGGTGTCCTCGCGTTGCAGGGCGGCGTGGAGGAACACCTCGCCGTGTTGGAAAGCCTCGGCGCTGAAACGCGCCGGGTGCGCCTGCCGCAGGATCTCGACGGGCTGGACGGAATCATTCTGCCCGGCGGAGAGTCGAGCACCATCGATAAGCTGGCGCGCTCTTTTGGCGTCGCCGAGCCGCTGCGCCGTGCTGTCGAGGGAGGGCTGCCGGTCCTGGCCACCTGCGCGGGGCTCATCTACAGCGCTCGCGAGCTGGAAAACCCCGCGCCGGGCCAGCAGACGCTGGGGCTTATCGACGTCACCGTGCGCCGCAACGCCTTCGGCAACCAACGCTTCTCCGAGGAGCGCATCGTTCCCGTCGCGCTGCAAGGTCAGCGGCCCGATCTAGAGGCCTCAGAGGTCGGGGCACGGCGCCGGGACGCCGAGGCTCATGGCATAGGACCCCGAAGCATCACGCTCGATATTGAGGCGAGCTTCATCCGCGCGCCCATCGTTACCCGCGTGGGCGACGGTGTCGAGGTCATCGCCACCCTGCCTGCCCCTGCGCTTGGTTCTGTGGCTGGTGGAGCGACAAGGGCTGGTGGCGCGATAAGTAGCAGCGGGGCCATCAGTGCGGGAGTGGGCGGCAAAGGTGGTATGACACACGCAGATTGCGCCAGACATGATGGGGCCGAAGTGATCGTCGGTGTGCAGCAGGGACGCGTCACAGCGCTGAGCTTCCATCCGGAAGAAAACGGTGACTCGCGCCTCCACGCCACGTGGCTCGCTTCTTTTGCTAAATAACTATCGCCCGATAGTGCTCTGGGCTACATTGAGATGTGCTAGCTGAACACATCACTCTCAGAAAGGCTCCTCGCCGTGAGCACACCCGCCCCAGAACAAGTCCGCGAAGACATCCGTTTCCTCGGCCGGGTGCTCGGCCGGGTCATCGCGCAGCAGGAAGGCGAGGACGTTTTTGAGCTCGTCGAATCCACCCGCCGCATGGCCTTCGACATCGCCCACGGCGATGCCAAGCCGGAAGACCTCGTCGCTATCTTCCGCGACCTCGACATCACCAAAGTCAACCTCGTGGCGCGAGCGTTCAGCTATTTCGCGCTCATCGCGAATCTAGCGGAGGACTTGGATGACGAGTCCGTCGAGGCGCCGGTTTCCCTGCGCAAGACATTCGCCAAGCTCAAAGAAGAAGGCGTCGCGCCCGCCGATGCCGCCTCCGTCATCCGAGGCGCTCACGTCGCCCCCGTTCTCACCGCGCACCCCACCGAAACCCGCCGCCGCACCGTCTTCGATACCCAGACCCGCATCAAGAATCTCCTCAAGGAAGCTCACCGCGGCGGCGACATGGCGGCGATCGAGAAGGAAATGTACCTGCGCATGACTCTGTTGTGGCAGACCGCGCTGATTCGTATTGCCCGCCCTACCCTCGAAGACGAGATTGACGTCGGCTTGCGCTACTACAAGCTTTCACTGCTCGACCAGGTTCCCGCCCTCAACCGCGCCATTCGCCACGCCATGCGTGAGACCTTTGGCCAGCAGCTTCCCGATTCCCCCGTCGTCCGCCCCGGCTCCTGGATTGGTGGCGACCATGACGGCAACCCCTTTGTTAACGAGCACACCTTGACCTACGCCACCCGCAAGGCCGCGGCGACGGTGCTGCAGTACTACGCCGACGAGCTCGGCGAGTTGGAGCGCGAGCTCTCCCTGTCGGATCGATATTCCTCCAGTTCCAAGGAACTGGGCGCGCTTGCCGACGCCGCCCACAACGACGAAAAATCCCGCGTCGACGAGCCCTATCGCCGGGCCATCTTCGGCATCCGGAAGAAGGTGCTGGCGAGGTTGGAGGGGGAGGCGTCGCCAAGCGCGTATGCGTCGCCGGAGGAACTCAAGCGGGACCTGGACGTGATCGACCGTTCGCTGCGCCAGTTCAACGATGACATCATCGCCGATGACCGCCTTGCCCGATTGCGCTCGGCGGTGACGACGTTTGGCTTCCACCTTTCGACGCTGGATATGCGCCAGAATTCGGAGTCCTTTGAGAACGTTCTCACCGAGATTTTCGCCGCGGCCACCATCACCCCGGACTACCGCGCGCTGGGGGAGGAGGAGAAGGTCGCGCTGCTCGTGCGCGAGCTGCAGACCAATCGGCCGCTGCTTTTCCCCGGTGCTGAGAAGGAATTCACCGAGGATACCGCGAAGGAGCTGGGCATCTTCCGTGCGGCGGCGCGCGCTGTGCGGGACTTTGGGCCGGAGTCGGTGTCGCACTGCATTATTTCTATGACGGGAACCGTCTCCGACATTCTGGAGCCGATGGTGCTACTCAAGGAGGTGGGACTGAGCGAGGTCGATGTGGTGCCGCTATTTGAGACCATCGAGGATCTGAAGGCGGGCGCCGGCATCCTGGAGAAGCTGTGGCAGGTGCCCGTTTATCGCGCGCATCTGCGCTCGCGCGGGGATATCCAAGAAGTCATGTTGGGGTACTCGGATTCCAACAAGGATGGCGGCTACCTGCAGGCAAACTGGGCGCTGTACGACGCCGAACTGGCCCTGGTTGAGTTGTGTTCGCGTCATGGCGTAGAGCTGCGCTTGGCACATGGCCGCGGTGGCGCGGTGGGCCGCGGCGGTGGTCCGACCTATGACGCGATTTTGGCGCAGCCGAAGGGTGCGGTGTCGGGTTCGGTGCGCATTACCGAGCAGGGTGAGGTGATTTCTGCGAAGTATGGAGCTCCGGAGACCGCGCGCCGCCACTTGGAGGCGTTTGTTTCCGGAGCGCTGGAGGCATCGTTGTTGGATACCGAGCCCATTACGGATCCGGAGCGCGCCTACGAGATCATGCGCGAGCTGGCGGCGTTGAGTGGCGTGGCCTACCGCCAGCTTGTCGACGACCCCGGGTTCATCACCTACTTCACCCAGTCCACCCCGCTGCACGAGATTGGTGATCTCAACTTGGGCTCGCGCCCGACCTCGCGCAAGCAGACCACCGCGATTACGGATTTGCGTGCGATTCCTTGGGTGCTGTCGTGGTCACAATCCCGCACCAACATCCCGGGCTGGTTCGGCGTGGGCAGTGCGGTGACGGCGTGGGTGCAGCAAGCCTCCGGAGGGGAGGTTTCGGGGAGCGAGGAGAAGCGCTGGGAGGAGCTGCGCGAGCTGTACCGCACGTGGCCCTTCTTCCGTTCTGTGTTCGCGAACATGGCGCAGGTCATGGCTAAGGCGGAGATGCAGCTGGCGCGCCTGTATGCCAACTTGGTCGACGACAAAGAAATCGCGGACCGTATCTACGGCCTGATTTCCGAGGAGTTTGAGCGCACCCGCGAGGTCTACCTTAAGGTCACCGGCAACGCGGAGTTGGTTAGTGAGAACCAACGCCAGGCGCGGTCGCTCAAGCGTCGCTACCCGTACCTGCTTCCGCTTAACGCCATCCAGTTAGAGTTGCTGCGTCGCTACCGTAAGGGCGACGACCAATTCCTGGTGTCCAAGACCATCCAGGTCACGATGAACGGGTTGGCCACCGCGCTGCGCAACGCCGGCTAATCCGCCCGCCCGCCACACCGCACATCCGGCCCAACCGCTCGGCCCGTCAACCCCCACGTCCGTTCAACCCGCACGGCCCACATTCCTGCGGGACAGGCTTGAGCGCATGACCAGTTCCCTGAGTTAAGCCGGCACGCCGAATGCCCCGCGAGGAAGTGATTTCCTGCGGGGTACGACCAAACAGTGCTGGAAGAGTGCCCTGGCGGAGCGGGGCACACTGGTGCGCAAGATGACCTTGAGGTTTGTTGAAGCGTTAGTTGAAGGCGCTGGTGAAGACCGGCGCGGCGTCGTATGGCGGGATCCATGCCACCCGCCCGCCGATGCGATCCATGTGGCCGCGTGAGGGCGGGGCATCGGGGTCATCGTCGTTGACGCCATTATGGTAGGGGCACAGTGGCACCAGGTTGAGGATGTTGGTGGGCCCGCCGCGGGCCCAGGCCTTGATGTGGTGGATCTGGCACTTCTCAAAGGGAACCTTGCAGCCTTCCCAGGCGCAGCAAGGATTCTCTGCTGCCAAGGCGAGGCGCTGCTTGGCGGTGGCGAAGCGCTGGAAGCGGAACACATCGAGCGGGCCATGCTCGCGGCTGACCGCCACGATGATCCCCTTGTCCAGCAAAGCGCGCTCCACCAGCTGCGATCCGGTCATCGTCGCGCCACTGGTGGTGCGGACGATGAACTCTTCGCCGTCCTTGTCGGTATTGCCCTTGAGCAGCTCGGCGTAGTCATCAAGCTGCAGGACCGCCATGGTGGCAACCTCAGTCTTGACGCCACCGCCGTCCAGATTCTCCAAGAAACTCTCGCCGGGGCGTTCCTGGTCGATGCCTGAAGACGCGTGCGCACGAGTCGGTGATCGTGAGCGTACAGCCGCCGCTGTGGTTGCGCTCGGCATAGGCGCGATCTGGCGCTTTGCGCGCTACCTTTCACCAGCTCCGCGCTGGTCTGGCATCTCCACACGCAATCCCACGCTGTGGTGGTCCCGACTGGACAGGCTCGATGACGCAGACAGCCTCGTCCGCGCCGGCGCGCTTTTCGCTGCGCCTTCTTCGTCGAGGATGTGTACCCGAAGTAGGTGTGGTGGAGGGAGAGGAACACGGTGGCGTCGGCAGGCGTGGCGCCGAGGGCCACCAAGTCAGATTCAGACAGGCCCGCGCACTCGGCCACCAGGTCAATGGCGCGGCCGAGGGCGGCGAAGAACGTCTGTAATCTCATACCCCGCAGCCTAAAAGCACTCCACCCCACCCCCAAGCCCCGAACTAGCCATCCGATGAAATCTGTGGATAGCTAGTCGGCACTCGGCTTTAGGCGCCGGCGAGGCCGCGGCGCTTAAGCAGCGGCGTGACGTCCTTGTCGCGGCCGCGGAACTCGCGGTAGGCCTCCGTGAAGTCGCGAGACGCGCCCTTCGACAGGATGACATCGCGGAACTTCTGACCGGCCTCGCGCAGGTCGGTTTGCTCTTTGAACCACTCGAAACCATCGGCGTCGAGCGCTTCGGCCCACAGGTAGGAGTAGTAGCCCGCCGAGTAGCCGCCGGCGAAGATGTGGTTGAAGTAGGTCGAGCGGTAGCGAGGCGCGATGAGCTCGTTATCCAGCCCGGCCGCGCGCAGGGCTTCGGCCTCAAATTCGGCGACGGCCTCCGGGGTAGCCTCCAACTTGGCGGCCTCGGCAGCACTTAGGGAATGCCACGCGAGGTCGATGATCGACGCTCCCAGATACTCCGAGGTAGCGAAACCCTGGCCGAACTCGGAGGCGGCGGAGATAGCGTCGAGAAGCTCGTCCGGAATAGGTTCGCCCGTCTCGACGTGGCGGGCGTACTCCTTGACCAAGTTCTTATCGAGCGCCCAGTTCTCGTTGATCTGCGAGGGGAACTCCACCCAGTCGCGCGGGACGTTGGTGCCGGCGAAGGTGGGGTAGCGGACGTCGGAAAGCAGGCCGTGCAGGGCGTGGCCGAATTCGTGGAAGACGGTGCGGACCTCGTCCATGCTCAGCAGCGGCTGGGAGCCGTCGGCGGGCTTGGTGATGCCCATGACGTTGACGATGACCGGCTTGCGCTCCAGCAGACGGGACTGGCCCACGAACTCGCTCATCCATGCGCCGCCGCGCTTGGTGGGACGCCCGAAGTAGTCGGTAAGAAGAAGACCGATTCCTTTATCTCCGTGATTGACGTCTCCGTCAATCACCTCCCACACGCGAACGCCCTCCGCGTAACCCTCGAGGTCATCGCGCGGAATGACGGAAATGCCGTAGAGGCGCTCGGCGGCGGCAAAGACGCCCTTCTCCAGGACCTGGTCGAGTGGGAAGTACTTGCGCAGCTCCTCCTCATCGAGGGAGAAGTCGCGGGCGCGGACCTTGGATTCCCAATAAGGCCAGTCCGCGGAGCTGAAACCCTGGCCGTTGAGCGTTGCTTCCTCCGTGAGGAGCTTCTGCTCGCCTTCGGCGTTGGCCGCGGCGGCGGGGGGCGAGGTCGAAGAGCATGGTGCGGGCGGCGTCGGCAGTCGCGGCGGTTTCCTCGGCGATGACGTAGTCGGCATGCGTGGCAAAGCCCAGCAGCTCGGCTCGCTCGGCGCGCAGCTGCACGGCCTCGATGAGCCCCGGGATGTTGTTCTCGGAGCCCCTGCTTGCCGACGCCGCATACAGCCTCCCCCTCGCATCCTCCCGCGCCAGACGGCTCAGCTCCGACTGCACGGTCGGCAGCTCCAGCGGGATGACGAAGCCCTCGCGGCCTAGTGCTTCGGCATCGGCCTTGGCGGAGGCGATGCGCTCGGCGGGCAGGCCCTCGAGTTCTTCCTCGGTGAAGGAGACCGCGCGCTCGCGGGTAGACGCCATGAGGTTGCGGCCAAATTCTTCAGAGAGCGCGGAGAGGCGCTGGTTGATCTCGGACAGGCGGGCCTTGCCGGCAGCGTCGAGGTCCGCGCCCTTGCGGGCAAAGGTGCGCAGGAGGTGGTCGTGGAGGCGCTGGCCTTCCGCGTCGTCGGCAGGCGGCGTGGCCTCCTTGATGCGCGCGTAGAGCACCTCGTTCTGGTAGATCGCGTCATAGTGCGCGGACAGGCGCGGGTAGATGTCGGCGGCGATCTCCTCCATTTCATCGGTGACATCCGTGCCGGAGAGGTTGCCGAAGACGGCCATGACGCGGTCGAGGTCCTGGCCGGAGCGCTCGAGCGCCTCCACGGTGTTTTCCCACGTAGGCGTGGTGGGGTTGTCGGTGATGGAGGCGATTTCGGCGTCGTGAAGCGCGAGTGCTTCGTCGAAGGCGGGGCGGTAGTGCTCGACCTTGATCTCCGCAAACGGCGGGAGCTGGTAGGGCAGCGTGGAAGGTGTCAGTAGTGGGTTAGTCATAAGAAACTACCGTACCTAATAAGCTCCGCCCTATGTGATGGCTTTCACTAAATTATCCGACCGGGATTGGCGTGCGTTCCCTGCGCGGGGCGGTGGCACGGTTCACAAGGATGACATCGAGAATCAGGAACGCTGCCAAAGTGATTCCTAAGAGCGGCAGGAAGACGCCCACGGTGGCGGCGAAAAGCGCGCCCAACCCTGTGGTGGCCCAGGAGAAGTGGGCAGTCGGGAGGAAGCGTGGGCGACGTTTCCACCACATGTAGTACCCCAGTACTACGAGAGCGGCGGTGGCGAGACCCAGTGCGAGCAGTGCAATCTGCAGTGGAAGGCCGAACATGATGCCCATGTGCAGGTATATGCCCCAGCTGCTGAGCTTGCTAAACAGCGGCAGGCTGGAGAAAGGCTGGCGGTCGATGACGTCGCCGGTAGTGCCATCTACCGAAATTGCATCGGAGGTGGTGCGCCATTCCACCCAGCGTTCGCTGACCTGCCAGGCGGAGTTGGCGTCCTCCGGTGGGTACAGGCGCAGCGGTCCGGTCAGCCCCTCGGCGCGGCCGGTGGCAAGGACACGTTCGGCCTCGGCAGCCACGTTCGCGCTTGACGACGCCCCTCCAACCCCATGACCTTCATGTCCTTCATGGCCGGTGTGCTCATGCGTTTCAGCGGTGGTGCCGGGGAGGGCAGTCTCGATGGGGGTGGCCTTCCAGTTCATGCGCTCGACGAGGGAATCGACGTTGTCGCCGGCCAGACCGGACCAGGTGATGCCGGTGGCAGAGAGGCCAAGCAGACCGATGAAGATCCAGGCGCCAACAGTGGAATGCAGGCGGGTGGCCTTCCAGCGGGCAGAGCGCTTGGGCTGCTGCTGCGCTGCGTTCGAGGTTGCCTTGTTCTTCGGACGGCGGCGAATCCACCACATATAAAGTCCGCCGCAGGCCATGACCCACAACCAGGAAGCGGCCAGCTCCGAGTAGAGCTCACCGACCTTGCCCAAGCGGAAGCTTTCGTGCAGGGAGGAAATCCAGCGGCGCAGCGGCATCTCACCCAGGCCCGAGTAGGTGGGGTAGTCCCCGATGACCTCGGCGTTGGCAGGATTGATGAAGACGGTGCGCTGGAGGCTTTCGTCGATGCTGTCATCGGAAACCAGCACGCGCGTGGAATCCGTCGGTGTTGTGGCTGGCCAGACCTGCGTGACCGGCATGTCAGGGTGTTTGTGCTGCGCGGCCTGGATTTGTTCCTCCAAGCTCACGGGGTGCTCGACCGCCGGAACGGACATGACGTCGCGGTACACCACCTTCTCCAGGGAGGGCGCCATGGCATAGAGGCAGCCAGTCAGGGCCGCAACGAGGATGAAGGGGCCGACGAACATGCCGCCGTAAAAGTGAATGCGCTGAATGAAAGATCGCAGAGCCGTCCGACTCATATGTAGTGCTCTTTTCAGTGTGTACAGGTAGGGCCCGTAGTGGGTGCCTGAGGGTGAATGCTTTCGGGCACTCAAGACGGGCGATGGACAGGCGCTGATATCAACTGCACTACTAGTCGGAGGCGGTGGTTGCTTGGTTCCCGTGGATTGAAAAACTCTCTCTTTTGCTGTGCGGTGTAGCTTTTACAACCTTTGATGAGGTTAGGGGTTTGCATAAGCCGTTGTCGGACTTCAATTGATGGTCGGCTACAGAGATCTGCCAATAGGGATAGCGAGGCTAATCTCATATTGATAGCCTGAGCACATGAGCATTATGAAGATCTGCCCCCCCTGCACGACAACATAAGACTACCGCGGTAGTCATTGCTGGCGTAATGCTGGCAGGCTTTGTGAAGATTCCAACTGCGCATGCGCAAAACTACAACAATCCGTTTCCCACTGAACCCTCCGACTCTTACATCCAAGACTGTGCGAACAATCCGGCTACGTGCAAATTGCCAGAAGGAGTGGCAACTGGTGCATCTCCCGAGAAGCAGGAGGCATGGAACAGATGCTTAGTGGCGATGACCGTTGCTGGTGTTCCTGCGGGCCGGGCGGTGCAAGGAATGCTTAAGGCAATTGCGACCGGAGTTGTAGCGGGTGGCCTAAACGGTTACGCCAGTTGCGACTGGGATGCAATTCTCGCTAAGTAGAGGTGTTGAGAGCATGAAATCATTTTTGGCTGGTTGGATTTTGTCGATAGGCGCGGTACTTATGGTGGGGTATTCCTCTGCTGACTTGATGTGGGTAGTCCGGACGGCCCTACTTACGACGATTCTCTGGGTATCAGCCTATTTCATTTCTAAGAAGCGCCAGATTCAAAAAGTGGATGGCATCGACCGTAGCTGATGCTCCCATGGTTGTACGGGACGCTAGTCACCTGATTTTAGGCAGCGGAGAAATTGCCCAATGGCATCGGAGGAGGAGGGGGTGTTACACCGCCGGTAGAGCGTGAGGTGGGACCATGTCTCGCGTCACGCAGCGGCGTCGAAGGTGACTTGGTGGTTAAGGACGTCTTCGTAGGAAAACGACGGCGCCGCGCGCTCCACTACGGAGGGGATACGCGCGGCGGTCGGAAACATGACGGGAGAAAGAGTTACTTCTTCAGGCCATCAATGATGTCGTTGAAGGCAGCAACCGGGCGCATGGTCTCGTTGAGCTTCTCCTCGTTCGGGGCGTAGTAGCCGCCGAGGTCGACGGGGGAGCCCTGGACGTCGAGAAGCGCCTGCTCAATCTCGCCTGCCTTGGCCTCGAGGGCCTCAGCAACCGGCTTGAAGGCCTCGGCCAGCTCGGCGTCGTCAGACTGTGCAGCCAGCTCCTTGGCCCAGTTAAGGGTCAGGAAGAAGTGGGAGCCGCGGTTGTCGTTCTCGCCGACCTTGCGGGACGGGGACTTGCCCTCATCCAGCAGGGTCTCGGTGGCCTTGTCCAGAGCAGCAGCCAGCACGCCAGCCTTGGCGTTGCCGTTGGTGTTGTGCTCGTGGCGGAAGGACTCAGCCAGAGCCAGGAACTCACCGAGGGAATCCCAACGCAGGTGGTTCTCCTCTTGAACCTGCTGGACGTGCTTCGGGGCGGAGCCGCCGGCACCAGTCTCGAACAGGCCGCCGCCAGCCATGAGCGGAACCACGGACAGCATCTTGGCGGAGGTGCCCAGCTCGAGGATGGGGAAGAGGTCGGTGTTGTAGTCACGCAGCACGTTACCGGTGACGGAGATGGTGTCCTCGCCCTTGCGGATGCGCTCGACGGAGATCTTGGTCGCGGTGACCGGGTCCTCGATGGAGATGTCGAGGCCCTCGGTGTCGTGATCCTGCAGGTACTTCTTGACCAGCTCGATGAGGTTGGCGTCGTGGCCGCGCTCCGGGTCGAGCCAGAAGATAGCCTTCATGCCGGACAGGCGAGCACGGTTGACAGCCAGCTTGACCCAGTCCTGGATCGGGGCGTCCTTGGTCTGGCAGGCGCGCCAGATGTCGCCGGCCTCGACGTCGTGGGAGATGAGAGCCTCGCCCTTGGAGTTGCGGACCTCGACGGTGCCCGCAGCCGGGACCTTGAAGGTCTTGTTGTGGGAGCCGTACTCCTCAGCCTTCTGTGCCATGAGGCCGACGTTCGGGACGGTACCCATGGTGGTCGGGTCGTAAGCGCCGTTAGCCTTGCAGTCCTCGATCACGGCCTGGTAGACACCGGCGTAGGAGGAATCCGGGATGACGGCGAGGGTGTCCTGCTCCTCGTCGTTCTTGTTCCACATGTGGCCGGAGGTGCGGATCATGGCCGGCATGGAGGCGTCGATAATGACGTCGGACGGAACGTGCAGGTTGGTAATGCCCTTGTGGGAGTTGACCATGGCGAGGTCCGGACCCGCGGCCAGCGCGGCGTCGAAAGCGGCCTTGATCTCAGCGCCATTCTCCAGCTTGTCCAGGCCCTCGTAGATAGCGCCCAGGCCGTTCTCGCCATTGAGGCCAGCGGCCTCGAGCTCCTCGCCGTACTTCTCAAAGACATCAGCGAAGAAAGCGCGCACGACGTGGCCGAAGATGATGGGGTCAGAAACCTTCATCATGGTGGCCTTGAGGTGAGCGGAGAAGAGAACGCCCTCTTCCTTAGCGCGGGCAACCTGCGCCTCGAGGAACTCGTCGAGTGCCTTGGCAGACATGAAGGTGCCGTCGATGACCTCGCCCTTGAGGACCGGCAGCTTCTCCAGCAGGGTCTGCTCGCCCTCGGCGGTCTTCAGGACGATGGAGAGGGTGTCCTCCTCCGGCATGATGACGGACTTCTCGTTGTGGCGGAAGTCGTTAGCGTCCATGGTGGCCACGTTGGTCTTGGAATCAGCGGACCACGCACCCATCTTGTGCGGGTTCTTCTTAGCGAAGTTCTTGACCGCAATCGGAGCACGGCGGTCGGAGTTGCCCTCACGCAGAACCGGGTTCACAGCGGAGCCCTTGACGGCGTCGTACTTCTCCTGAGCCTCTTCGTACTCCGGAAGGTCGTAGCCGTCTGCCTGCAGCTCAGCAATAGCCTTCTTCAGCTGCACCAGGGAAGCGGAGATGTTCGGCAGCTTAATGATGTTAGCTTCCGGGGTCTTGGCCAGCTCGCCGAGCTCAGCCAGGGCATCGGAGACCTTCTTGTCACCAAGGCGCTCCGGGAACTGGGCCAGGATGCGGCCGGCCAGGGAAATGTCGCGGGTTTCCACCTCGATGCCAGCGGTGGACGCGAAGGCCTCCACGACGGGCTTGAAGGAGTAGGTCGCCAGCAACGGCGCCTCGTCGGTACGGGTCCAGATAATCTTTGCCATGGTTCTCCTAAAGAAGTTGAAAACTGTTCAACCTCACAGGATACCTGTCTTATTTTCTCGCGGTGCCGGTCCCCCTGTGACTCGCACCACCAGCGGGGGAAGTCTGTGTACTTGGCACAACCTTTCCGGCTGGACTTACGAGCTCGGGAGGGGAAGTACTAAGGTCTGCCCACGTGAAACCGATGAATACCCGTATCCAACGCCGCCCCGTCCCACGCCAGACGGAAATCTCCGCGACGCGCCGCATCATCGTCATGATCGCCATGGCGCTGGGTGCTTTCGCCATCGGTACCACGGAGTTCACCTCCATGGGCCTGCTGCCGCTCATCGCGGATGATTTCGGCATTACGGAAGACACGGCGTCGGTAGTCATCTCCGTCTACGCGCTCGGTGTCGTCGTGGGCGCCCCAGTCATCGCCGCACTTACAGGCAAGCTCCCACGCCGCCGCCTCATCATCCTGCTCATCGCCTTCTTGCTCGTGGGTAACCTGCTGACAGCCCTGGCCCCGAATTACGGCGTCCTGCTGGTGGCGCGCTTCATCGCCGGTCTGCCGCATGGCGCATATTTCTCCGTAGCTAATTTGGCGGCGGCCTCGATGGCGCCGCCTGGCCGCCAAGGTTTTGCCATGTCGATGGTGGGCATGGGCCTGTCCATCGCCACCGTGATCGGCGTGCCCGCGGCCCAGGCCCTAGGCCAAGGATTGGGCTGGCATGCGGCGTACTTTTTGGTCGTGGCCATTGCGGGGCTCACGATGGTCCTGCTCTTTTTCCTCTTCCCGCACATGACGCGCATGCCGGAAACGGATATGTTCACCGAGCTCGGAGCGCTGAAAAACAGCCAGGTCCTGCTCACCGTATTCCTCGGCACCGTTGGCTTCGGCGGCATGTTCGCCGTTTATACCTACATCACGTGGACCATGACGGAGGTCGCCGGCATGGACCCGAGCCACACGTGGATTGTGCTCATGGCCTATGGCATCGGTATGACTGTCGGCAACGTCGCCGGCGGTGCGCTGGCGGACCGAAACCTGGAATTCGGCATCATCTTTGCTCTCGTCTGCATGGTCGGTGTGTCCGTGGCCTTCTACTTCCTGGCGCACAACGCATGGGCGGGCACGATTGCCTTTGGTGTCTTGGCCTTCTTCGGCTCGATTCTCGTGCCCTCCCTGCAGCTTCGCCTGGTCAACGTTGCGGGGGATGCGCAGAGCCTCGCGGCGGCCTTGAACCAGTCGGCCCTTAATATCGCCAATGCGGCGGGCGCGGCCATCGGCGGTGCGGTCGTGGGCGCTGGGTATTCCTATAATTCCACCGCGCTGGCAGGTGCAGGCCTGGCGGTGGCCGGCTGCATCACCTGGGTCGTCACTATGTGGGACAAGCGCCGCCGGGGCCCTTCCGTGAAGATTATTGAACAGAGTTAGACTGACCGGCATGAGTTTCACCATCGCCTCCGTCAACGTCAACGGCATCCGCGCGGCCTGCAAACAGCGCAATGAGAACAACCCGGGCATGAACGCGTGGTTGGAGACCACGCCGGCCGACGTCGTCCTCATGCAGGAGGTGCGCGCCAACCCCGAGCAGACCCAGAAGGCCCTGGCCCCGGCATTGGAAGCCGGATGGAACCTGGTGCAGGCCGAATCTGCCGCCAAAGGCCGCGCGGGCGTGGGCATCTTATCGAAGCATGCGCTTGGCGACGTCTCCGTGGGCTTCGGCTCCTTCGTCGAATCCGGCCGCTTCATCGCCGCCACCGTGGAAGGCGTGCGCGTGGCCTCTTTATATCTGCCCTCCGGTGACGTGGATTCGCCGAAGCAGGATGAGAAGTACCTCTTCCTGGACGAGTTTTCTTCAGTCTTGGATGAGATGGCTGCGGCCTACCCGGAGGCCGTCATTGGCGGCGACTGGAATATTTGCCACCGCGCCCAGGACTTGAAGAACAACAAGCCCAACGAGAAGAAGTCCGGCCACCTGCCGGAGGAGCGCGCTTTCATGGATCGCGTCTTTGGCTCCTTCCCGGATGCGCAGCCGCAGGAGAAGAAGGGGCTCGGGGATTGGCTCGGCGTGGTGGATTATGAGACCAAGACCGCCTGGGAGGCGGCCGCGGACCCGCAGTGGTTTGACGTCGCCAGGCGCCTGCACCCGGAGGCTGAGGGGCCCTATACCTGGTGGACCTACCGCGGCCAGGCTTTCAATAACGACGCTGGGTGGCGCATCGATTATCAAGCGGCCACGAAGTCTATGCTGGAGCGCGCGCAGCGCACGTGGGTGGAGAAGGCGCCGACGGTGGAGGAGCGCTGGTCCGATCACTCTCCTCTTCTGGTGGAGTACAAGTAGCCGAATCCAAGTAGTGGTACGATAATCCCGTCTTAACGTCCTTTTCTATTTCGCAGGAGATGCTCATGACCCGCGCAATCATCTACTTTGTCCTCGGCGCTATTCTGCTTGCCCTGGGTATCTGGTGGTGGACCATCGTCGGACCGTCCTTTGCCTTCCTTGGCCCGATCGTCCTCCAGGGTGTTGGCGGCGCGTTCATGGTGGCCGGTTTCGCCGTCATGATGGACGTTATTAGCCCGACCTCCCGCAAGATTTAACCGACGCAGCGCCGCCCCAGCGGAGGCGGCAGAGTAGAGTAGTCAACCATGACTGACTCCACTTCTGCATCGACCTCCGCTTCTCGAGTCCTCTCTGGTATTCAGCCCACGGCGGACTCCTACCACCTCGGTAACTACCTCGGTGCGCTCAAGCAGTGGATTGACCTGCAAGACTCGCACGAGGCCTTTTACTTCATCCCGGACCTGCACGCCATCACGGTGGAGCAGAACCCGGAGGAGCTGCGCCACCGCACCGTGGCGGGCGCCGCGCAGCTCATCGCATTGGGCATCGATCCGGCGAAATCGACCCTCTTCGTACAATCCCACGTCCCCGCGCACGCGGAGCTGACGTGGGTTTTGCAGTGCCTGACCGGCTTCGGTGAGGCCTCCCGCATGACCCAGTTCAAGGACAAGTCCCTCAAGCAAGGCCAGGACCGCACGTCCGTGGGACTGTTTACCTACCCCGTCCTGATGGCCGCGGATATCCTCCTGTATTCCCCGCACTATGTGCCGGTGGGGGAGGACCAGCGCCAGCACCTCGAGCTCACTCGCAACCTGGCGGAGCGCTTCAACAACAAATACGGCGAGGTCTTCCGCGTGCCAGAGGCCTTCATTCCGGAGGGCTCAGCCAAGATTTATGACCTGCAGGAGCCGACGTCCAAGATGTCGAAGTCGGGCGCAAACCCGAAGGGCATCGTGAACCTGCTCGATGCTCCTAAGACCTCCGCTAAGCGCATTAAGTCCGCGGTGACCGATGACCTCGGCGTGGTGGCCTTCGACCGCGAGAAGCAGCCCGGCGTGTCCAACCTGCTGGCTATCCAGTCTGCGCTGACCGGTGAGAGCATCCCGAACCTCGTGGACAAGTACGCGGGCCAGGGCTATGGCCACCTGAAGGTGGACACAGCAGAAGCGCTTGAGGCCTTCACCACTCCGCTGAAGGCACGCTACGACGAGCTCATGGAAGACCGCGGCGAGCTCGAGCGCATCTTGGCCCAGGGTGCCGAGCGCGCCACGGAGATCGCCTCCCCGCTCGTGGACAAGGTTTACGAGGCGGTGGGCTTCCTCCCCGCGCGCCGCGGCTGAGTTGGTTAGCATGATGAAGACTGTGTAGAGGACTCTGTAACTTATTTCTGTAATTCATAAAAAGGGGAAAGCCTGTGGCGCCAACGACTCAACCCGATGAGAAGAAGACCGATGACTACGGCATCGAGCGTGCTAATGCCGATGAGCCGGGCGCGGTAGATAAAGTCCGCGAGAAGTCCGGTTTTATCAACCACATTATGAAGATGCTGGACCGCTACGGCAGCCAGGGCGGAAACCAGTTCGCGGCCGGAATTACGTATTTCTCGGTTCTGGCTATCTTCCCCATCTTCATGCTCACGGTGGCAGCCATCGCCACCGTGTTGGCCAATCGCCCCGATCTCATGCAGCAACTGGAGGAGCAGATCGCGAACTCCGTGTCTGGCGATCTGGGGGATTCGATTACGCAGATTCTGCATACCGCGATTGAACAGCGCGGCGCGATGTACGGCATCGGTGGCCTGACCACCCTGTGGTCCGGGCTGGGCTGGATGAACAACCTGCGCATCGGCATTTCGGCGATGTGGATGCAGGATCCGACTGACGCCCCGGGCAACTTTGTGACCAAGAAGCTCAGCGACCTGCTGGGCCTCATTGGCCTGCTCGTGGCCATGGTTATCGCCTTCGGTGTGACGGCGGCGGGTTCCTCGGGCCTGACCCAGAAGATCTTCGAGTGGGTTGGCATCGAGTCCTTCCCCGGCATGGGCGCAGTGCTGGTTGTTGCCGGCATCGTGATCGGTCTTATCGCCAACTTCCTCGTCTTCTGGTGGATGGTGGCCTTCCTGCCGCGCACCAAGGTGCCCACCAAGTCGGGACTGATGGGCGCGGCCATTGGTGCGGTGCTCTTTGAGGTAATCAAGCAGCTGTCCACCGTCATCATGTCCTCCGCGGCGGGCAACCCGGCAGGCGCCGTGTTCGGTCCCGTCATTGTCCTCATGGTGGTCATGTACTTGGTCTGGCGCGTCGTCCTGTATGTCTCCGCATGGACGGCCACCACTGAAGAGTCCCTCGAGCTGCTGGTACCGCCCGTCCCAGACCAGGCTGTCATCCGCGTCCGCAACGAGATCCGCCAGGGCCCGAACCCGGGCGTAACCCTGGGCGCCGGTGCCGCCCTGGGCGCAGCCGCAGCTGGTGCCTGGGCCCTGCTGCGCCGAAAGTAGGGTGGGGATGCTACCAGCGTCTTTTGCCCCGAACCTTTACGAGCACTTCAGCCTCGATTCACGCGCGACCTCACGAGAACTGGGCGTGCAGTTGGCGGCTGCCGACGCTCACCTCGAAGGCCTCGGCTACCTCCCCGAAGCCCCAGAGCGCGAGGAGCTTGCCGTTGCCTCCCGCATTCTGTGCGAGCCCGCTTCCCGCGCAAGCTATGACCAAAAGGTCGAGTCCGGCGCCCAGCTCACGTGGGCGCAGCTGGAGGAGTACGCGAATACCGGCCGGTGGGATGAGAGCACGCACGCCCCAACGTCAACTCCGCCCCGCGATGATGCGCGGCGCGCCTCTCCCGGCAACCGCGTGCTCATGGCCGTCATTGACTACTTCCTCGCGGCCCTCGTGGTGTCCTTCATCGTCGGCTTTGGCTTTACCAACCCGGATGATAATTCGGTGTGGATCGTCAGCATCTCCAGCATCTTCACGGTGGCTTACTACATCTGTTTCGAGGTCCTCGCCGGGGCAACACCTGCGAAGATGATTGCCGGGTATACCGTGCGCGATATGACGACCCACGAGAAGCTCACCTGGCAGCAGAGCATCAGGCGCAATTGGTGGCGCGTGGCCTCCCTCGTGCCGCTCATTGGGCCGCTGATCGCCTTTTTTGGTGCCCTCTACGTGGTGACCACGATTGGGGCCAAGAACAATCTACGCGGCCAGCACGACATCATGGCTAACGCCGAAGTAGTGAAAAAGTAGCAACTACTACCACGAGGAGCGCGACGAGCCCCGCCACCATCCAGCCAATCCAGCCCTGCGAGCCTTCGAAGGACGAAGACTCCGCAGCCGCCTCCGCGCTGGCGGGCGCAGCCGGGGTGGTGGGAGCCGGGCTCGTAACCGCAGACTCCGCAGGCTCTTCCTTTCCGGCTGCGAAGTCATCTAAGTGCCCGACGCCATCGCCAGAGCGGACGTCGGAGGCTTCGTCGAGAAGCATCTGCGCCTGCTCCCAGGCGCGGAACCCATGCTCGACGGTCGTATCGAGGAGAACCGCCTGGAGGCGGCGCCCATCGCGGTTGATCGCGCCGACGAAGGTATGGTGTGCGTCCTCGGTATAGCCCGTCTTGCCGCCGATGCCATCCGGGTCGTTGAGGAACAGCCCATTGTCGTTCCACAGCTCATAGCCAGGCATGTCACCCCAGCCGGGAAACTCCACGTGCTCGGTGTCGACGATGCGCGCAAAGGTGTCGTTGGCAAAAGCCGCGCGGTAAATCAGCGAGATATCCGCCGCGGAGGTCGACATACCCGCCGCGTCCAGCCCGGAGTAGCTCGCCGCCACTGTCGAGCGCGTGCCAATCTCCTGTGCCTTCGCATTGACCTTTGCCAATGCTTCATCGTCCCCGCCAACAGCCTGCGCGAGGGCGTGTGCGGCGTCGTTGCCGGAGGCCATGAGAAGGCCCTGCAGAAGCTGCTCCACGGTGTAGATACCATCGGGGCCGAGGCCGACGGCGGAGCCCTCGATGGAGGCGTCGTCAAGCGTGGCGGTGATGCGCTGGTCGAGGGGGAGTTCCTCGATGACCACGAGCGCCAGCAGCGCCTTGATGATGGAGGCGGGGCGGTAGCGCCCATTGGGGTCCTTCATGGCGATGATTTCGCCGGTGTCCAGGTCACTGACCATCCACGCCGACGCCACCACGTCCTTATTGACCCGAAAACCGCGCGGAGCGGTCACGCCGCAGGCAGCACCCTCAACAGCGGGCAGGGGAGTGGGCGCGACTTGGCCGGGGGAGAGACGCTCGGACGTGGTCGTTGGCTCCTCAGGAACGAGGGAGTGCGGGCAAGAGTCGGTATCCGGCGCGGTGGTGCGCGTGGGCGACGTTGACTCTTCCTCCTCTGCAAATGCCGGCGGCGTCGCGGCTAAGGCGAGGGCAGTCAGGATCGCGGGGACATGTTTCATAGCGTGCTTAATCCTAGACCCCGTCCTAGGATGAACCTCATGCATGACGCACCTCTGATTAGTCCCGAAAACAAAGACTCCGGCGCCGAGATTTTCGCCGGCCTGCCCAAGGTGACGCTCTTCGCGCCGCTGCCCACGGATGCTTCGACCCCGGACGAGCTCCGCGCGGCCACGCACGCTGTTGTACAAGCGCTTGCCGACGACCACGTGGTCTACGCCGAGCTCCGCCTGCGCCCCAGCGCCTTCTCCTTTGGTGCCGCCGAGGCGCTCGCCGCCGCGCAGGAAGGACTGGACGTTCCTGGAATCGATGCCCGGATCATCGTCGAGGGCGATGCCAGCGAGGCCGCGGTAGGCGTGGCGCTGACCGAGCTGTCTGCGGCTGAGAAACTCCGCGCGGATTTCATTCCGTGGGAGCGGGATGTCGATTCTTATGAGGATGCCGTGGCCGCAGTGCAGGCGGGTGTGACGCGCTTGGTGCATGCCACCGATCTCGTCGATGACTTCAGCGCGGATCTCGACGGCGTTCGCCCAGGCAAGGCCTCTGCGTGGGTGCGGGATCGCCGCATCGCGCTGACCTTCGCGCCGCTGGAGGAGCTGCCCGCAGAGGAGTTGGCGGATCACCCTCTGCCGCTGCTGCAGCAGCTCGGCTTTACCTGCACGGTGGCGGGGGAGAAGCTCAGCGACGTCTTCTTGGCCCTGAGCGAGACCTTTGGCTACGGGCTGGAGGAGTTCTTCGACCTCACCATCAAGGCGATTGAGAACTCTTTTGCCAGCGAAGAGGACCGCCAGCGCCTCATCGAGCAGGAGATTCTGCCCGCCTATGAGGAACTGGCGGATCCGGAATTCGCGGAGGACGCTTCCGAGACAGAAGAAGAAACGGAAGAAGAGACTGAGTCCTCCGACTAGAAACTAAAAGCGGGAGAAGCGCTTCGTCAGCATCTCCTCTAGGCCCTTCCAGGACTCCGCGTGCTCGGTGTAGGGCTTGGAGGGAACGTAGCCTGCGTGCTCGGTGGAGCCGAGCATGTAGCCCAGGTAGTCCTGGAATCGCGGGTTCTGCAGCATGTAGGAGTTGATGGAGTCATCCCCGGACCAGTCGGCGGCATCAGCGCAGACCTCGTAGCAGCGACCCATCTGATCCGTATCGACCGCCTCCGGGCCCTTTTCAATGTCACGCACGATGCCGTTGAAGTTGTACTGGTTATCCGGGTGGACCGTGACTTCCAGCTCACCAGCGTTCGCCGCGGCAACGACCTCCTCCCAAGTGGAGACCTTGGCCAAGTCGTGGTCGTCATTTTCCATGATCCAGCGCACGAGCACCTTGGAGCTGGGGAAGGTAAAAATCTCGCCCCACTTGCCCAGGAACACCGGCTTGCCGTCGAGGTAGGTGCGCAGGGTGTAGACAGTCCTTTGGTCGGCGGTGATCTTTACCGGGTCGATGCCTGCGGCTGCCCACGGGGAGCTGTCATAAGGATCTGCCGATTGTGCGGCGGCCTTGCGCTCTTCTTCGGCCTTTTTGCGTGCTTCCTCCGCCGCTTCGGTGGCGGAGGAAATGCGGGTGGCGGCGCTCGTGGTTGCATCCTGGGTGAAATCAGAAGAAGGAACGACCTTGACCACCTTGTCGAGGTCTTCGATCACTGCGCGCCAGTTGCTGTGGATAACGCGGCCCACGCCGGACCACTCGCTCATGCCCTGGTCGCCGGCGTAGTGATCGGCACCGCGGGCAGGGTTGCGCAGGATGGAGTGCGAAGCGAAGAAGATGACGGTGTGCTCGGCGCCGCTGACCTCTGCCAGCGAGTGCGCAATCTCCAAGCAACGCGCGACCGTGGAGACGTTCTCGTGGCTCGGGCGGCCGGCGAGGTACTTCGGCATGCCGACGAGGTCGTACACGTGCTTCTTTTCAGGAACCACGCGGTCCGCCGCTTGGGAGTTGAACACTTCCCACTTGGGGTGATCGAGCAAGTCATGCTTCGTCCTCGACTCGAGGAAGCACAGCATCTCGGCTTCCGTTTTAAAGAGCAGGACAGACTCGTCATCACCAAGAAAGGCCTGCCACTCGGAGCCGTTCTGGCGCCACTTTGGCGCCCATAGGGTATAAAAATCGCCCTCGGAAAGGGAGAGTTGGATAGGGACAATAGCGCGGGTGTTCATGGGGAAACAGTCTACCCTGTGGGCCTCCAGAAGCCTTTGAAAGCCATCCCCATGTTGTTGGTGCGCAATGGATTGGTTTGTACGGGGCTTCCGGCCTCCACCATCTGCCCGTCGCCGGAGTACATAGCCACGTGCCCATCCCACACGATGAGGTCACCGGGTTGCAGCTCCTCCGCGCTGACCTGTCGGCCCACGGTCTGGCTTTCAGCGGTGCGTGGCAGTTCCACGCCGGCCTGTCTCCAGGCCCATTGGGTGAGTCCTGAGCAGTCGAAACTACCGTTGCCGGTTCCGCCCCAGCCATAAGGAGTCCCCACTTGGGATAGTGCTGCTTGTGCTGCGGCCTGTCCCTGCGTGGTTGCCCCGTTCTCCGCCGCCGGGGCGACGAGCGCGTGGCGCGCCGTGTTTTCTTCTTGGGGGCCGCGCACCGAAGGTTGGACCGCGCGCTGACCGATGGGAACGAGGGGAGCCGCCGCCTGCAGGAGCTCGCCGGCTAAGTGCTTCAAGCGCTGCAGTGCCTTGCCGACGTACTCCATAGCGAGAGCCTGCAAAGCTGAGCGCGCGGCGGCCTGTGCCGCCGGGTTCGGAATGAGCAGCCCCAGAGCTATAGGTAACCCGCGCTGGATTAGCTCGAAGCCCAGTCCGATGAGTTCCCTGACGGCCGCTGAAATCAGCCCGCGCGCGGAATTCAGAGCGGAGCGGGCCGTGGAAAGATCCTCCGTGGCTTGGCGGGCGGTGTCCAACAGCGTTCGCGGATCACCGTGCGCTATCTCCGCGAGGGGTCCCGCGGCAGTGAGATCGGGCACAGTGGGCAGGGAGACGTCGGGAAGCTGCGCCGGCTGCATCCGCGCAATCTGAGCTATCGCTGATTCCAACATCACAGACCTCCACACGCGCTCGCGAGGGCACTATCGGTCTCCTCGGCTTCCCGCGCCATGCGGAAGCTGGACTCTGCCACCGCCCCGGCATCGGCCCTGACCTGGGCAAGGCGTGCTGTGAGATTCTCCATGGCGGCGTTGAACGCACTGCTAAAGCCGTCCACGACCGGCTCTATCGGTAGCTCGGGAGAAGGAGCGGGAGAGGCCTGAGAGACAGCGGCAAGTTCGTGGGCTAAGCGGCGAGTGTGTTCAGTATCAATGGTGAAAGTATCGAAGCTAGTCATGCCTTATTAGACTTCACCGCCCGCTGATCGGTTCCCGACCAATTCTTATACAGTGAAGGACATGGATATCCACGTAGTAGACCACCCCCTCGCCACATCCCGGCTGACCCTCATGCGCGATGCCCGCAGCGACAATGCCGCCTTCCGCGCTGCCTTGCGAGATCTGGGCACGATGCTTGTTTATGAGGCGGCGCGCGACCTGCCCGTTGAGCACTTTGAGTGCGTCACACCCGTCGCCACGGCCGACGGTACTCGCCTGCAGGACCCTCCGATCATCGTGCCCATTATCCGCGCTGGCCTGGGCATGATTGATCCGGCACTGTCCATGATCCCGGATGCCCAAGTGGGCTTCATTGGCATGGCACGCGATGAAGAAACCCACGAGCCGGTGCCTTACCTGGAAGCTCTGCCGGAGGATCTCAGCGGTCGGAGTGTCTTCGTGGTTGATCCGATGCTCGCCACGGGTGGTTCCCTCCTGCACTCCCTGAAGCTCCTGGCAGATCGCGGCGCTACCGACATCACGGCAATCTGCATGGTCTCCGCGCAGCCGGGCGTTGATGCACTGGCCAACTCGGGGCTGCCAGTTCGCTTGGTCACCGCAGCGATTGATCCCTCCCTCAACGAGGACGCCTACATCGTCCCGGGCCTTGGCGATGCCGGCGATCGCCTCTACGGTCCCCGCAATATCGACCTGTAGCGAAACCATCGGTCGGGGCAGACCGCTCAGTATATCTGGCGTGTGACCTGCCCGACTAACTGAACCGCATGGTCTAGTTGTAGACTCTTCCCAATAGGAAACCACGGAGGAGGAAGCAGTGATCTCGGACTACGTCAGTGAGTGGTTCAGCAACCACCGCGCGGAGGTCATCGCGTGGCGCCGCCATATCCACCGCCACCCGGAGACCTCCAATAACGAGGTGGAAACCACCCGCTTCTTGTCCCGCACCCTGCGCGAGTACGGCTTGGAGCCGCAGCTTTTCCCCGAAACCGGCCTCATGGTGGACATTGGTCCCGATACGGAACTCGGGCGCCTGGCCTTCCGCGCCGACATCGACGCGCTTCCCGTCACTGAGGTCACCGGCCTCGAATACACCTCCGAGGTGCCCGGCGTCATGCATGCGTGTGGGCACGACATGCACACCACCATCGCCCTTGCTACGGCCTGCGCCTTGGCGGACCTCAACCGCGAGCATCCGCTGGATTTCGGTGTTCGCGTTATCTTCCAGCCCGCTGAAGAGGTGTGGGTGGGCGGTGCCACCGACGTTATCGAGTGGGGCGCGCTCGAAGGTGTGAACTCCATCTTCGCCGTCCACGTGGAACCGAAGCTGCGCGTCGGGCGCATCGGCGTCCGCGCCGGGGCGATCACCTCGGCCACCGATGTCGTGGAAATCAACGTCTCCGGCCCGGGCGGGCACACCTCGCGCCCGCACTTGTCGGCAGACGTCGTCTATGCCCTGGGCAAGCTGCTGACGGACCTGCCGGGCTTGCTCTCGCGCCGCGTCGATCCGCGCACCGGCACCGTTTTGGTGTTTGGCCAGGTGAATTCGGGTTATGCCCCGAACGCGATACCCGAGACCGGTTCTGTATCCGGCACGATGCGCACGGCGGACATTGGCATTTGGCGCGACATGCAGCAGCTCTTCTCCGAGCTCGTCGAGCAGGTGCTAGCGCCCTTGGGCGTGGAACATGAGTTGGTCTATCACCGTGGGGTTCCGCCCGTGCTTAACGACGACGTCTCTACCGCCCTCCTCGCCAGCGCTGCCCAGGCAATCGACCCGCAAGCCGTGGTCCAGGCGCCGCAGTCCTCGGGCGGCGAGGATTTCTCCTGGTACCTAGAGAAGGTTCCCGGCTCCATGGCCCGTTTGGGCTGCTGGTCTGGTGAAGGAGAGCAGCATGATCTCCACATGGGGGATTTGGCGCCTGATGAGCGGGCCATCGGCGTGGGTGTCAAACTCTTTGGTTCCGTAGCAGAACAGTTCGCCAACGTGGAGGATTAAGCGCCTAAGCACTACACTGTGACAAGGATTTCCCAGAGTTCTTATAGGCAGAATTTTAAAAAGGAGCGACAGTGTCACAGGAAGCCCCCCGCATCGTAATTATCGGCGGTGGCCCCGCAGGCTACGAGGCTGCGACCGCCGGCGCCAAGTACGGCGCGCACATTACGTTGGTTGAGGAACAGGGCCCGGGTGGCTCCTCCGTTCTCTTGGACTGCGTGCCCTCGAAGTCTTTCATCGCTGGCGCCAACATTCGCACCGACTTCCGCCGCGCGGATGATATGGGCCTGAACCACCAGCTCGGCTCGCTGCAGCTGAGCCTGGAGGCCCTCAACGGCCGTGTGCAGGCGCTGGCTGCTAACCAGTCCCGTGACGTCCGTGCGGGCCTAGAGAAGATCGGCGTCAAGGTCATCGATGGGCGCGCTGCCTTCTCCGAGGATCAGCACGGTGTGAAGGGGGCAGCGCACAAGATCGATGTCACCCACACTGATGGCACCACTGAGACCCTCGACGCGGACCTCGTCCTCGTTGCTACCGGTGCCACCCCGCGCATTCTGCCGGGCGCGCAGCCGGACGGCGAGCGCATCCTCACCTGGCAGCAGGTCTATGACCTCAAGGAGGAGCCGGAGCACCTCATCGTGGTCGGCTCCGGTGTGACTGGTGCGGAGTTCGTGTCCGCCTTCGCGGAGATGGGCGTGCGCGTGACCATGGTGGCGTCCCGCGACCGCATTCTGCCGCACGACGACGCCGACGCTGCCGACGTCCTCGAGACCGTCCTGGCTGAGCGCGGCGTGGAGCTGGAAAAGAACTGCCGCGTGGAGACCGTCTCCCGCACAGAAGACGGCAACGTCGTGGTCAAGACTCAGGATGGCCGCGAGATCCACGGTTCCCACGTCATCATGTCCATTGGTTCCATCCCGAACACCAAAAACCTCGGCTTGGAGCACGTTGGTGTGGCCACCACGCCGTCCGGCCACATTGAGGTTGACCGTGTCTCCCGCACCAACGTCGCCGGCATCTATGCCGCCGGTGATTGCTCCGATCTGTTCCCGCTGGCTTCCGTTGCGGCAATGCAGGGCCGCATCGCCATGTACCACTCCCTGGGTGAGGGTGTGTCCCCGCTGCGCTTGAAGACCGTGGCAACCGCCGTGTTTACCCGCCCAGAGATCGCTGCCGTGGGCTTCACCCAGGCAGAGATTGAGGCCGGTGAGGTCGCTGCCCGCACCGTCATGATGCCGCTGAACACCAACCCACGTGCCAAGATGCGCTCCCTGCAGCATGGCTTCGTTAAGCTCTTCTGCCGCGCTACCTCCGGCCGTGTCATCGGCGGCGTCATCGTCGCTCCGACTGCGTCCGAGCTCATCCTGCCCATCGCCGTGGCGGTGACCAACCAGCTCACGGTGAACCAGCTGGCGGATTCCTTCGCGGTCTACCCGTCGCTGTCTGGCACGATCACGGAGGCGGCCCGCCGCCTTGTCGCCCACGACGACCTTGAATAGCGACCGCGAGTAAATCAGACCCGGCTCTGGTTTAGCTTCGGCTCGGATTTATAAGCCCAGTGTGCTCACGGCATGCTGGGCTTCTTCCATGGTGAACTTCTCGCCGTACTCGCTGGTGAGCTGATCGAGCAGCGCCGGGCCGGACATCGGCATCATCTCCTGGTAGTTTTCCGCTGCCTCGACGGCTTCGGCCATCCAATCAGCATTTACCGTGTCCACGGCGTACTGTGCCTGTTCCGGTGTGAACCTCTCTCCGTACTCGGACGTCAGCTGGTCATAGAGCTTGGCCTTGGAAAAAGCGGCGAAGTCCACGTAGTGTTCGGCGGACTCGAGAGCCTCGGCATTCCAATCCACATCGAGCTGATCCATGGCGTACTGCGCCGCCTCCGGGGAGAATTGCGAGCCGTATTCGCTCGTGAGCTGGTCATAGAGCTTAGCCTCAGAGAAGGCAGAAAAGTCCACATAGCGCTTCGCCGCGCGCAGAGCATTCTTGTGCTCTGTGGGCACGGCGTTGTCATCGCTGCCGGTATCGCCTGCGGCGGATTCCACGTCAGCTGCGGCGTTGTTGATATCGACGGCCGTGATACTCGTGCTTGGCTCCGATGCTGCGGTGTTGGTCGGGTCATCGCCGTCAGAACCCGCATTGAGGGCGGCGCTGCCGAGCACCAATACCGCGATTGCACCCGCGCCCCACTTGAGGCAGCCGCCTTTCTTCTTTTTCTTCGGTGCTGCCTGCTCTGGGGTTGGCTCCGGGGAGAACTGGGGAGCTGCATAAGGGTTGGACATGAGAGAGAACCTCCTGCGTAGGTGAGTGAAGAGAACTCGGCGTGGTGCCGAACAAGGTTCATCATGGCAGGCGCTGCGGACATGGCCGTGGCGGGTTCGAATGCGTAAGCGAAAGGTATGAAAACTACGAGGTGGCGTAAGCCGTCACCGGCGTGGCATTGAGGTCGAGGCTGACGGGCCGGCCCGCCTGCGGGAAGGCGCGCTGCGGGCACGCCGGGCGCGGGCAGGCGGCGCAGCCGGGGCCGATGGGGGTCGCCTCGGAAGGGGAGAGGTTGAGCGCGTCCGCGTAGACCACGCGATCCGCTTGTGCGATATCGCAGCCTAAACCCACGACGAATTCCTTGCGTGGCGTGCCCCAGGCCTGGGCCTGGCCTTGGACGAAGCGCGCAATCCACAGGTAGGTGTGGTCGTCGGGCATCGAGGCCACCTGGCGCGTGATGCGGTTGGGCGTTTCAAACGCGCGGTGCACCACCCACAATGGGCAGGAGCCGCCGCTGCGGGCGAAGTGGAAAGCGGTGGAGGACTGGCGCTTGGAGATATTGCCCGCGCGGTCGGTGCGGATGAAGGAGAAGGGAACACCTTGGAGGCCGGGTCGCTGTAACGTCGCCAAGCGCTGCGCGGTGGTTTCGAAACCAGTGCCAAAGGCCGTCGCGATGACGTCGATGTCATAGCGCGTTTCCTCCGCGGTGGCGAGGAACTGGGTATAAGGCATGGTCACGGCGGCGGCAAAGTACTGCGCGAGGCCCAGAGTGCCAATAGTCTGCGCTTCCTCGCCGGGTAATTCGGCGACGAGTTCCGCGCAGTGCTCCGGGTAGGCCAGCAGGCAGTACTGGAGCGCCATCTCAAAAACCAGCTGGGATTCCGTAAGGCCCGCGCGCAGGTGCAGCTCCCGGTTATGGAAGGTGCGTCGGCGCGGGGACGAGGAGGAAAATCGCGTCGTTACACCGAACTCGTCTTGCAGGACGGAAGCCAAGCGCCCGCGGCGCAGAACTCGGTCCCCGAGCGAATCGGAAAGCTCCTCGGCGGCGATGTCGAGACTGTGGACGTAGTTGTGCGCGTCGTAAAAGAAGTCGCGTACCGCTTCGAAAGGGCCGGGTTCGGCGGGGGTGTGCGCGGCGGCGTCGACAAGCCGGGGCAGAAGGTCGGGGAAGCGCCCGCTGGGGTCAGTAAGGGGGGCTTCGGAGGCTTCAGGGAAGAGTTGGCGCAGCGCGGCGAGCGCACGCAGGTCACGGGCCCCAGCGAAGTAGGTGGCATCAATGCCGAAGCGTTGGGTCAGCTGCATGAGGACGGTGACGGTGAGGGGGCGCTGGTCATTTTCCAACTGATTGAGATAGCTGGTGGATAGCCCCAGCTGCTTCGCCATGGCGGCTTGCGTGAGGTGGCGTTCCTTGCGTAATGCGTGGATTCTCGCCCCCGCGTAGTGCTTGGTCACCGTCTGTTTCCTCCTAAAAAGCCTTCCTGCCTGGGGATTCCACAAGTTTTGCAAGTAACGCAAATCCCTGCAACAGATAGTCACAGTTTACACATGTGGCAGGGCGCACGGGCTGAGGTTAGTGTGATGCCTATCGCAATCGTTGTTCTTGTTCAGGAGGAGAACCCCTTTGATTAACCACGAAGTACGTACCCACAAGTCCGCCGAGAACTTCCCCATCGAAGAGCACCTCGCCTACAAGATCGCCAAGGTAGCCGCCGATCCCGTCGAGGTTCCGGCCGAGACCACCGAGATGATCATCAACCGCATCATCGATAACGCTTCCGTGGCCGTCGCTTCCGCAACGCGCCGCCCGGTTACCTCCGCCCGCGTTATTGCGCAGGCCCACCCGGTGCAGGAAGGCGGCGCCACCATCTTCGGCGTGGACGGCGCATACTCCGCCGAGTGGGCAGCCCTAGCCAACGGCACTGCCGTGCGCGAGCTGGACTACCACGACACCTTCCTCGCCGCCGATTACTCCCACCCGGGCGATAACATCCCGCCGATTCTGGCCGTGGCACAGCACAAGGGCCTGACCGGCAAGGACCTCATCCGCGGCCTGGCTACCGGCTATGAAATCCAGGTCAACCTGGTTAAGGGCATCTGCCTCCACGAGTGGAAGATCGACCACGTGGCGCACCTCGGCCCCTCCGTCGCCGCGGGCCTCGGCACCATGCTGAAACTCGACGTCGAGACCATCTACCAGGCCATCGGCCAGGCGCTACACACCACCACCGCTACCCGCCAGTCCCGCAAGGGTCTCATTTCCTCTTGGAAGGCTTATGCACCGGCCTTTGCCGGCAAGATGGGCATCGAAGCAGTAGACCGCTCCATGCGCGGCGAGGGCGCCCCAGCCCCGATTTGGGAAGGCGAGGACGGCTTCATTGCCTGGATGCTCCACTCCCCGGAGCGCACCTACACCGTCCCCCTTCCGGGGGACGGGGAGCCCAAGCGCGCCATCCTGGACACCTACACCAAGGAGCACTCCGCGGAGTACCAGGCGCAGGCCCCGATCGATATGGCCTTTGCACTTAAGAAGACGCTCGCGGAGAAGGGACTGAAGACCGAGGACATCGAGTCCATCGTCCTGCACACCTCGCACCACACCCACTACGTCATCGGTACCGGCGCCAACGACCCGCAGAAGATGGACCCGAACGCCTCCCGCGAGACTTTGGATCACTCCATCATGTACATCTTCGCCGTGGCACTGCAGGACGGCGAGTGGGACTACGAGACCTCCTACTCCGATGAGCGCAAGCACCGCCAGGACACCATCGACCTGTGGCACAAGATCTCCACCGTCGAGGACCCGGAGTGGACCCGCCGCTACCACTCCAACGACCTGGATGAGAAGGCTTTCGGCGGCAAGGCCGTCATCACCTTCAAGGACGGCACCGTGATTGAGGATGAGCGCGCGGTGGCCGACGCCCACCCGCTCGGCGCTCGCCCCTTCGGCCGCGAGGAGTACATCAACAAGTTCAAGAAGCTGGCTGCCGGCAAGGTCTCGGAGGAGGAGCAGGAGCGCTTCCTCGCTGCCGCCCAGAACCTGGAGAACCTCACCGACCTCAACGAGCTCAACGTTCGCCTCACCGACGAGGCCATCGCTACCGCACCCGAGACCCCGAAGGGACTGTTCTAAATGGCTGGCCTATTTGGCTCCACTATCAGCAATGCCGACAAGCGCAAGAGCTTCCGCGAGGCGCTGAACGCACCGGAAATCACCACGCTGCCGGGCGCTTTCAATCCTTTGACCGCGCGGCTCATCCAGGACATCGGCGGCTTCGGCGGCGTCTACGTCTCCGGCGCGGTGCTGGCCAATGACTTGGGCCTGCCGGATATTGGCCTGACCACGCTCACGGAGGTAGCGCAGCGCGCCGGGCACATCGCCCGCGCCACGGACCTGCCGGTGCTTGTCGACGCCGACACCGGCTTCGGCGAACCGATGTCCGCCGCCCGCACGGTTGCCGCGCTGGAGGACGCCGGCCTGGCCGGCTGCCACCTGGAAGACCAGGTCAACCCGAAACGCTGTGGTCACCTCGATGGCAAGGAAGTGGTGCCGACGGATCTCATGGTTCGCCGCATTACCGCCGCCGTCAACGAGCGCCGCGATGAGAATTTCATCATCTGTGCCCGCACCGATGCCGCCGGCATCCACGGCATCGATGAGGCCATCGAGCGCGCCAAGGCCTACGCCGACGCCGGCGCGGACCTCATCTTCACCGAGGCCCTCTACTCGCCGGAGGACTTCGAAAAGTTCCGCGCCGCCGTGGACACCCCGCTGCTGGCCAACATGACGGAGTTCGGCAAGACCGAGCTGCTTTCCGCCAAGCGCATCGAAGGCTTGGGCTATAACGCCGTCATCTGGCCGGTATCCACCCTGCGCGTGGCCATGGGTGCTACCGAAGAATTCCTCCGCGACATGCAGGAAACCGGCCTGCAATCCGAGGAATGGCTCGACCGCATGCAGCACCGCTCCCGCCTGTATGAGCTGGTGCGCTACGACGAGTACAACGCCTTCGACCAGAGCGTGTTCACCTACTCCAAGGACAGCTACAAGCCCACCTTTGACTAAACCCCACGGCCTAGAACTCAATCTAGACCCCTATAAAAGGAGAAAAACACCATGTCTGAAACCCCAGAGATCCGCAAGGGCCTGTACGGCGTTGTCGTCGACGAGACCGCCGTGTCCAAGGTTGTCCCGGAGACCAACTCCCTGACCTACCGTGGCTACCCGGTGCAGGAGCTGGCCCGCTACTGCTCCTTCGAGGAGGTTGCTTACCTGCTGTGGAACGGCGAGCTGCCGACCCAGGATGAGCTGGTCCGCTTCTCCGCTCGTGAGAAGGCGCTGCGCCACCTGGACCGCCACCTCATTGACCTGATTACTTCTATGCCGAAGTCCTGCCACCCGATGGACGTGCTGCGTACCGCAGTTTCCTTCATCGGCTCCCAGGATCCGGAGGAGTACACCAAGGACTCCGAGCACATCCGCCGTACCGCGCTGGAGCTTATGGCGAAGCTGCCGACCATCGTCGCACTCGACATCCGCCGTCGCCGCGGTGAGGGCTACATCGAGCCTTCCCGCAAGAAGGGCTTTGCGGAAAACTTCCTGTGGATGGTCTTCGGTGAGGAGGAAGGCTCGCCGGCCCTCTCGCGCTCCGATATCGAGGCCTTTGATAAGTCCCTCATCCTCTACGCGGAGCACTCTTTCAATGCTTCCACCTTCGCGGCCCGCGTGGTGACCTCGACGATGTCCGATACCTACTCCGCTGTTACCGCCGCCATCGGCGCTCTCAAGGGCCCGCTGCACGGTGGCGCTAACGAGGCCGTGATGAAGAACTTCCTTGAAGTCGGTGACCCGGCCAAGGCAGAGGAGTGGACCCTGAACAAGCTCAATAACAAGGAGCTCGTCATGGGCTTCGGCCACCGCGTCTACAAGAACGGTGACTCCCGTGTGCCGACCATGGAGGCTGCCTTCCGCGAGCTGGCCAAGGACCACGGCCAGGAGCAGTGGGTGGAGATGTACGAAAACATGGCGAAGACCATGTACGAGAACACCTCCATTAAGATTCAGCCGAACCTGGACTTCCCGGCTGGCCCTGCGTACCACATCCTGGGCTTCGACATCGAGTTCTTCACCCCGATCTTCGTGATGGCCCGCATCACCGGCTGGACCGCGCACATCGTGGAGCAGAACGAGAACAACTCCCTCATCCGCCCACTGTCTGCCTACAACGGCAAGGAGCAGCGCTCCGTTCCGCCGAAGCAGATCTAATTAGCGGTTGCGCTTGACGACGGGCGCTGCACGTGGCGAAGGCATGTCATGCCGACGCCACATGCAGCGCCTAATGCTATTGCGCCCACAGCAACAAGAAGAGCCTTCCAATCGATGGCAAAGGTGAGGCCATCTCCCATTGCGTAGACCATTCCGGCAAGTGGGAGGATTCCAGCGAGACAGCCAGTAATGATCGCGGCACATGCCAGTGTGACTGTCGTGAGCACAACGATTCTTAGGTGCCAGGAGGAATCGAGGCCTAGTACTTTGAAGGTGATCTCGATTGCCTCGGTAGCCCGAGCGAGCTGCCGCGAGAAAACAAAGGTTACAGCTAACGCGCTGAGCAGCGCGGCTGCCAAGCTGATATAGAATGCCCGCGGTGTCGAAGAGGTTTGAACCAGCGGCAGTAAAACGAGCTCGTGGGGGATATGGGCTTGTGCAGCGCTATCGAGAAAGCGCTTTTCTTGGTCTTCCTGGAGCCCCGTAAAGACCCATTGTGTACTACCTGCCGGTGTATCTAGTTTTTGCGCCGTGGATGCGAGGATAAATCCTCCAGCTAGCTTCTCCCAGTGTGGCCCGAAGGCCATACTCAGCGCTGAAAGTGATGCGGGGTCTGAACTCTTGCTCGTGTTGATTGAAACGTGGTCTTGGTTGATGAATCTGTGATCGCGGACTAAAGCTCCAGTCTTGAGGACTTCTTTTTCCGAGGCAGTAAGCTCTCGATCTAAGAGTTGCTCTACGTCATGAACGGATTCGACGCTCAGTACGCCAAAAGTCCCCGACATCTCCGCGGGCATGTCCAGCGTGGCTTGGACATAAGAAACACGAACTGGGGCGGGCACGCCCAACACAGTGGCTACGTGCTGAACGGATTCAGCACGCGTGGAAAGCCCGTCATCTGTCTTCTCTAAAATGTGTGCCTGGTTTGGGGCGATCGTTGACGTCAAACTGTCATTCTCACTGGCTGTGAAGCTGGCTGACATCGAACTGCTAAACACTGCGGTTCCCATGCACAGGACCAACAACGTCAGACCCGTGCCAATAAGCTGCCGGTGCTTCTCTGCAAATCTCAGGGCCACGCCCGCTGGAGTGTAGGGCCGGCTGGTTCGCGGACAGCGTGCGAGAAGAAGAGAAAAGACGATGCACAATGCCACGGTTGGCAATGGCGCCCAGGTTTCGAACACGTCTGGCCCCAGCAGTGCTGAAGCGACCGTAAAGAGTGCGGCCACAAGGACAATAGCAATAGCACTCCAACGCAAAAATGATGCCGATAGGGCCGGCAGCGGGATGTCTTTCCAGAACGGATGCGGCTGGGTCGACGGTGCGGTGGCAACACCGCCAATCAGGAGTGCTGCTAGCGAGCTAGCGAGAAGAAGCACTAACCATTTCCACGGAATGAGGACTCCAGGATCAGGCAACCCTGCAAGTCCCGAAATGAAAGGGCGCACGCATTGCGCCAGGCCTGCACCTACAACGAGGCCTAAGACGGAGTACACCAGGGCTGAACGAAGCAGGGTGGATGTGCTGGACTTCCACAACAGGAAGGGCGAGATTCCTAGCTCGAAAAACCGCTGGCTCAACGGGCTAAGTACGTGGTAGGTAACTCGCCACAGGAACAAGATCAATGCACATGGGATGACAACGGCAAACAAGCCGAAGAAGAAGGAATAGCTATCGGCGAATCCTGAAGGCGGCGTTGCGAGCAAGCTTTCTCGGGTGAGGAGCGAGGTCGAGAAGGCGTCGTCAAGCGCGGCGTGATCGACGAGGTCTGCATCCCCGATCTGACTCCTAATGAACTCGGTGAGGGCTGCAGGAGTCTTTCCTTCGGAACCGAAAACAATCGGCCGGACCGAAGCGGAGGTCATGGAATAAGCGTCGGCGTCGATGGTGTTCCATGTTCCCGATGCGCCGTACACCGCTTTCTCCTGGCTGTGAAAGGAATTCGATACAACGCCAACGATGCGGAGCGGTAGAGTGCCGTTGAATGCAGTTGTGTGTTCTCCGACGTTGAGGTTCACGTCCTCGGTGACTACTACCTCGCCAGGATCGCTAGGCCACTGGCCCTGAACCAATGCCAACCCAAAATCGGGAGCTTGCTCTCCCCAGTGAGACTCCTTGTAGACAAGGGAAGTGGAAGGATTGCTATCGATATAGAGATCGTAAGTCTCGAGTTGGGTAGTAAAGCCCCTCTCTGGGGAATCAAGTTGCGGCAGCGTCTGTTCAACTACGCCCGCCCGCGTGTATACAGGCACGTCCACCCGCACGGCGTTGTTTCCCAATTCTGACTGCGCCTTCTGCTGCGGGGACAATGTCATGAAGAGATCAGCCGATACAGCAAATGCGAATAATCCTAAGCACACTGCGATTGCTGCTGCGCCGAAACGATACCGTTTCGACGAATGCACGACTTTCGTGATTAGTTCATTGAGCATGTGGGGCTGCTTTCCCAAGCTGGCCGTCGATCAGCGTGTAGGTCGTGCCGCAATAGTCCAACATGATGGGGTCGTGGCTGGTCGCTATCACGGTTGTGCCGGTTGATGCGAGCTTTTTGAATAGTTGAAAAATGCCGTGCGAGTTTTCAGAATCGAGCGCAGCAGACGGCTCATCAGCCAAGAGAATTCGCCGGTTTCCAGACAGTGCTCGGGCGATTCCTACTCTTTGGCACTGGCCGCGCGACATCTCTGCGGGAAATCGTTGAGCGAGTTCTGCAAGTCCTACTTGGGCTAATGCCTCGGAAGCCTTATCGTGCGCCGTCGTCTCATCGACACCCGCTGCGGCAAGCACAAGCATGACATTTTCGAGCGCGGTGAGTTCATTCATCAACAGGTCGTCTTGATGGACGAAGCCGATTTTGTTGCGGCGTAAGGCAAGTAGTTCCTTGGGAGCAGCGGTGGATACACAGGTATCGAAGACCGTGATTGAGCCTTCATCGATAGGTAGAAGACCTGCAACCGCGCGCAGGAGAGTGGTTTTACCGGAGCCGCTCTTTCCCGAAATACCGAGAAACTCACCTTCATCAGCTTCTAGACTTGCGCCCTTGAGAACATGCGTGCGCTGGGCGCCTTCGCCTAAATATTTGTGGACCCTAGATATGGTGACTGTATTCATGAGCTCTTTACAACAGAGAGACACACGCCAAGGTCATTGACCGAGGCGTGTGTGGAAAAGGGATGGCTAGCAGCCTCGGTTAGTTCGCCACGACGACAGACGGTCGTTATTCCAGAAACCGACGTAGTTGTTGCGGGATTGCTGGGTCATGGTGTGACATTTGCCTTGCCCGTTGGCATCGTGATACCAAGCGGCGTTTGACCAAGTGTTGTTGATCCACGACGAAGTCTTATCGTTTGCGTTGCGGGAGACGTTCATCAAACCAATACCTGAGCCCCGAGAGCCAAGGAAACCACCGTAGTTTGCATGATCAAAGATGCACACGAGGTTACCGCCACACTCCCAGTCGGCGGCCTGAGCAGTCGGAACGGCGAGGAGAGAGCTAGCGGCGAGAGTACAGCCTATAGCCAATTTTTTTTATCTTCATTGCGAGTCCTTTGGGGTGAAAGATGAAGTTGGTTCTTGTGAACCTGATTGAAGGATAGAAACCGGAACGGGCCATGTCAAGGGGTTTATATATTTTTAATAAGAAAGTACTTTTTCGGCTTCGGTTCTGAAGTGATGTGGGTTGGGGGTCGAAGAGGCGCGCATGGAGAGTCTAGTGAGAAACTGAACAATTTCTGTTGAGCTATATGTCGATTTCCGCCCGCGTTGTCGCCTCGGACACTATCCTTAAGTTCGTATTGTGCTTATCTGAAAGGATCACTCCCAGTGTCTGATACTGCTCACAAATCCTTCTCTAAGATCTTGGTGGCAAACCGCGGCGAGATTGCCGTGCGTGCCTTCCGCGCTGCCTTCGAGGTTGGTGCGAAGACGGTTGCTATTTACCCGAAAGAGGACCGCAACTCCTTCCACCGTGCTTTCGCCAATGAGGCAGTGCGCATCGGTACCGAGGGCCAGCCGGTCAAGGCGTACCTCGACATTGATGAAGTTATTCGTGCTGCTAAGAAGTCCGGTGCGGACGCCATTTACCCGGGTTATGGCTTCCTTTCAGAGCGTGCCGATCTGGCCCGCGCCTGCCGTGACAACGGCATCAAGTTCATCGGCCCCACCGCCGAGACCCTTGACTTGACCGGTGACAAGGCCGCCGCTGTGGCCGCAGCGGAGGAAGCAGGGCTGCCTACGTTGAAGGACTCGAAGCCCTCGACGGACGTCGACAAGCTGGCGGAGTACGCCAAGGACTTTGAGTTCCCCGTCTTCGTGAAAGCAGTGGCCGGCGGTGGCGGCCGCGGTATGCGCTTCATCGAGAATGAGGCGGAGCTGAAAACCAAGTGCGCTGAGGCCTCCCGCGAGGCAGAGGCCGCCTTCGGCGATGGCAACGTTTACCTCGAGACCGCGGTGATTCGCCCGCAGCACATTGAGGTACAGATTCTGGCTGACTCGCAGGGCAACGTCATGCACCTGTACGAGCGCGACTGCTCCGTGCAGCGCCGTCACCAGAAGGTCGTGGAGATCGCCCCGGCGCCGACGCTGGACCCGGAGCTGCGTGACCGCATCTGTGCGGATGCCGTGAAATTCTGCGAGCACATCAACTACGAGGGCGCCGGTACCGTCGAGTTCCTCGTGGATGAGAAGGGCAACCACGTCTTCATCGAGATGAACCCGCGCGTGCAGGTCGAGCACACCGTGACCGAGGAGGTCACGGGCGTGGATATCGTGAAGTCCCAAATGCAGATTGCCGCGGGCCTCTCCCTGGAGGAACTGGGCCTGAAGCAGGAGGATATCCACATCACCGGCGCGGCGCTGCAGTGCCGTATCACCACTGAGGACCCCTCTAACGGCTTCCGCCCGGATACCGGCACGCTGACCCAGTACCGCTCGCCGGGTGGTGCGGGCGTGCGTCTCGACGGTGCGACGGCCGTCGGTGCGGAGATTTCCCCGAACTTCGACTCCCTGCTGGTGAAGATGACCTGCCGCGGTGTCAACTTTGAACAAGCCGTGGCCCGTGCGCAGCGCGCGCTCAATGAGTTCACCGTGGCCGGCGTGGCCACCAACATCGGCTTCCTGCGTGCCCTGCTGCGCGAGCCGGACTTCGTTAACACCCGCGTGGACACCAGCTTCATTCCGGAGCACCCGGACCTGCTGAAGGCCCCGCCGGCTGTGGATGAATCTGGCCGCATCATCGACTACATCGCTGACGTGACCGTCAACAAGCCGAACGGTGAGCGCCCGACCACCCTGCGCCCCTTCGATAAGCTGCCGGATCTGGACTTTAACTCCGAGCTGCCGCGCGGTTCCCGCGACGACTTGCTGGAGCTGGGCCCGAAGAAGTGGGCGGAGAAGATCCGCAAGCAGGACGCTCTGGCGGTCACCGATACCACTTTCCGCGATGCTCACCAGTCCCTGCTGGCCACCCGCGTACGCGGCACTGCTCTGGTCACCGCGGCGGAAGCCGTGGCCCGCATGACCCCTGAGCTCTATTCCGTGGAGGCATGGGGTGGCGCCACCTACGACGTGGCCATGCGCTTCCTCAAGGAGGACCCCTGGGTCCGCCTGGATCTGCTGCGTGAGGCCATGCCGAACCAGAACATCCAGATGCTGCTGCGCGGCCGCAACACCGTGGGCTACTCGCCGTACTCCAACGATGTGTGCACCGGCTTCGTGCAGGAGGCTGCCAAGTCCGGCGTGGATGTCTTCCGCATCTTTGATGCGCTGAACGACGTCACCCAGATGCGCCCGGCTATCGACGCCGTCCTGGAGACCAACACCACCGTGGCCGAGGTTGCCATGGCCTACTCCGGTGACATGTGCTCTCCGGATGAGAAGCTCTACACGCTGGATTACTACCTCAAGCTGGCCGAAGAGATTGTCAACACCGGCGCCCACGTCCTGGCCATTAAGGACATGGCGGGCCTGCTGCGTCCGGAGTCCGCATCCAAGCTGGTCATGGCGCTGCGCAAGGAATTCGACTTGCCGGTTCACGTGCACACGCACGACACCGCGGGTGGCCAGCTGGCTACCTACTACGCGGCAGCGCTTTCTGGCGCCGACATCGTGGATGGTGCCTCCGCTCCGCTGGCGGGTACTACCTCTCAGCCTTCGCTGTCCGCCATCATCGCGGCGTTCTCCAACTCCTCGCGTGATACTGGTATCTCCCTCAAGGCAGTCTCTGACCTGGAGCCCTACTGGGAGGCAGTGCGCCAGCTCTACCAGCCGTTCGAGAAGGGCATTCCTGGCCCGACCGGCCGCGTCTACCGCCACGAGATTCCCGGTGGTCAGCTGTCCAACCTCCGCGCACAGGCTACCGCGCTGGGCTTGGAGGACCGCTTCGAAATCATCGAGGACACCTACGCTGCGGTGAATGAGATGCTTGGCCGCCCAACCAAGGTGACCCCGTCCTCCAAAGTGGTCGGTGACCTCGCCCTGCACCTCGTGGGCGCTGGCGTGGACCCGGCTGACTTTGAAGCTAACCCCACCAAGTACGACATCCCGGATTCCGTCATCGCCTTCCTACGCGGTGAGCTTGGTACGCCTCCGGGTGGCTGGCCGCCGCTGCGCGACAAGGTCTTGGAGGGCCGCGCGCCTGGCGACGTCACCGTCAAGCCCGTGCCGGAAGAGGAGAAGAAGCACCTGACTTCGGACGATTCCACCGAGCGCCGCGCCTCCCTTAACCGCTTGCTCTTCCCGAAGCAATTCGAGGAGTTCAACGAGTTCCGCCGCACCTACGGCAATACCGAGGCGCTGACAGACACCGTTTTCTTCTACGGTCTGGAAGAAGGCAAGGACTACATTGTTCACCACTTCCCGGAGGGCTCCAACGACCGCGCAGACCTCAAGCCCATCACCTTGCGTCTTGACGCTATGGGTGAGCCGGACGAGAAGGGCATCCGTAACGTGGTGCTCAACGTCAACGGTCAGATCCGCCCGCTCAAGGTGCGTGACAACAACGTGGAGTCCACCGTCGCCACCGTGGAGAAGGCTGACCCGTCCAACGATGGCCATGTGGCCGCACCGTTCGCTGGCGTGGTCAACCCGACTGCCAAGCCTGGTGACGAGGTCAAGGCCGGCGACCAGATCGCCGTCATCGAGGCCATGAAGATGGAAGCCTCCATCTCCGCCACAAAGGATGGCACCATCGAGCGCGTCGCCATTGGCGCCGCCACCAAGGTGGAGGGCGGCGACCTCATCGCCGTTATCAACTAAAAGTTGACTTAGGTCATGGATGGGTGAGCAGCGTCATTCTTGGCGCTGCTCACCGGTGGTTTTCGGCGGTGGGGTGGGATTTTTCCGCACTGCATTGGCCTAAGTCAGGAGGGTGTCTCGCAAAAGGCATCTGGTAGAAGGCATCTTTGGGTCTAAAAACGCCATCTGCCCTGAGTAAAAGGCGTTTTAGCCGTGAAAACGCCTTTTGACTGATGCCTTTTGCCAGGTGCCTTTTGTCAGATGCCTCCAGCATCTCGATGGAGGCATGCAGACGTTGCGCGTTGTTAGGGGAGCGAAGAAGCTAGTCGCGTTTCGCGAAGATACGTGCAGCGTTCTACGGAAACGGTCGTTGTGACCCGACCTAGGTTATAGGCGGGTGAGCAACGTCGCTCTTGGCGCTGCCGTCGGCGCGCCGACGAAGGTGTCGAGTATAGTCGACACCCTTTGTCGGCTTGCGGTACTAGAAGCGCTTGAGCATCACGTGGGCATCCGGGCGGCCCGGGATGTCGATGTCGACGAAGCCTTCGGATTCATATAGCTTGCGGGCACCGCTGTTCTCCGGCTCAATCCACAGCGATACCGCAGGAGCCTCTTGGGCTTCGGCCAGGTCGCAGGTGTTGCGCAGGAGGCGTCGTCCAGCGCCGAGGCCCCTGTAGCGGGACTCCACAGCAATGAAGAGCTCGGGGATTTCCTCCGGATCTAGGTCGGTGGCCCACTGGGACTCATCAAAAGGATCTGCCTCGGGGTTGCCGGTGTAGGCGGCACCCTTCGCTTCAGTGGTGTAGTAGCGCAGCCACGCACCACCGACGGGAACGCGGTGGCTGGAGACTGCGATGACGCCGCCGTCGACATGGGGAGACCATTCATCGATGTACAGCCCTACGTCAGGTGTGTGGAAATCCCCGATATGGGCGTCCTCGTCACCGAGGACATCGGCGAGGAAAAGAAGGCGGGAGAGGTAGGTACGGTCGTGCTCCTTGGCCAACCGTACGCCGAACTCGGAATCGTTAACGCTCATGCCTTTCGAGGCTACTTGATCTCTGAATTTAGCTACTCACAGAGTGACTCGAGGGGGCGTGGGTGGCGCTATCCTGATGCGCCACTGTTGCATCCCCCCCAGAGCGACAAGTCAGCACCCCGGTAAGTAGTACTCAGCGGGCCAGTGACCCGGAGCAGAGCTCCACCGGGGTATCACGGACAGAGAGTACGTAACGTTGCTGACTGAAGCAAGGTTATTGCAGTGCTCCCTGGCCGCAAGGAAGCACCGGCAAATTACTTGATCTCCAGAATCGGCTCGCCCTTGTTGATCTGCGTGCCGGTGGATACCTTGAGGTCGGCCACGGTGCCGGACTTGTGGGCCTTGACGGGGTTTTCCATCTTCATGGCCTCGAGGACGACGACGACCTCGCCCTCTTCCACTTCCTGGCCTTCCTCGACGGCGACCTTGATGACGCTGCCCTGCATCGGTGCGGTCACGGTGTCACCGGACACGCTTGCCGACGCTCCCTTGCCACGACGCTTCTTCGACTTCTTGCGCTTGCTACCACCGCCCAAGAGCAGGTTGCCCGGCAAAGCCACCTCGATGCGGCGGCCGCCCACCTCGACGACGAACTTCTGGGAAGCTTCCTGTTCCTCGTCCTCGGGTGCTTCGGCGGGGTCGGTGTATGCGGGAAGCTCGTTGACCCACTCTTCCTCGATCCACTTGGTGTAGACCGTGAAGTTGCCGTCCTCGGCGGTGAAGGCGGGATCGGTGAGGATGGCCTGGTGGAAGGGGATAACGGTGGGCAGGCCCTCGATGCGGTACTCAGCCAGGGCGCGGCGTGCGCGCGCGATGGCGGTGGCACGATCCGGTCCCCAGACGATGAGCTTGGCCAGCATGGAGTCGAACTGGCCGCCAATAACGGAACCTTCGCGCACGCCGGAATCCATGCGCACACCCGGACCGGAAGGCTCGGAGTAGGTGACGACGGTTCCAGGAGCCGGCATGAAGCCCGCGGCGGCGTCCTCGCCGTTGATGCGGAACTCGATGGCGTGGCCGCGCGGGGCGGGATCCTCGGAGATGGAGAGCTCACGCCCCTCAGCAATGCGGAACTGCTCGCGCACCAGGTCGAAGCCGGTGGTCTCCTCAGTAACGGGGTGCTCCACCTGGAGGCGGGTGTTGACCTCGAGGAAGGAGATGAGTCCGTCCGCACCTACGAGGTATTCCACGGTGCCGGCACCGTAGTAGCCGGCCTCGCGGCAGATGCGCTTGGCCGACTCGTGGATGGAGGCGCGCTGCTCATCGGTAAGGAAGGGGGCAGGGGCCTCCTCGACGAGCTTCTGGAAGCGGCGCTGCAGGGAGCAGTCACGGGTGCCCATGACGACGACGTTGCCGTGCTGGTCGGCGAGGACCTGGGCCTCGACGTGGCGGGCCTTATCCAGGTAGCGCTCGACGAAGCACTCTCCGCGGCCGAAAGCGGTAACGGCCTCGCGGGTGGCGGATTCGAAGAGGTCCTTGATCTCCTCGCGGGTGTGCGCGACCTTCATGCCGCGGCCACCGCCGCCGAAGGCGGCCTTGATGGCAACGGGGAGGCCGTGCTCATCGGCGAAGGCTTCGACTTCTTCTGCGCTGGCGACGGGATCCTTGGTGCCCGGTGCCATAGGAGCGTCAGCGCGCTCGGCGATGTGGCGGGCGGTGACCTTGTCACCCAGTTCCGCGATGGATTCCGGGGATGGGCCGATCCAGATCAGGCCGGCGTCGATGACGGCCTGAGCAAACTCGGCGTTCTCGGAGAGGAAGCCGTAGCCGGGGTGGATGGCGTCGGCGCCGGATTTGGAGGCGGCGTCGAGAATCTTGCCGAAGTCGAGGTATGACTCCGCGGAAGTCTGGCCGCCGAGTGCAAAGGCTTCGTCGGCAAGCGTGACGAATGGGGCATCGGCATCGGGCTCGGCGTAGACCGCTACGGATGCAATGTTGGCGTCGCGAGCCGCGCGGATAACGCGGACCGCAATCTCACCGCGGTTGGCCACGAGGACCTTGGTGATGTTCTTGGTTTCAACTGCCACGGCAGGAACCCTCCTCCATGATTTGTGATAGGACTGCGTACTATTCTTGCACACCAAAACATGAGGATACCTTCACATCTTGGTTTCGTGTCAAAAAATAAACCCGCACCAGCGCGGATGCGGGCTTATATCGGCGTGTTGCTAGCGCTCAACGGGCATGCGAACCATGTTGCCCCATTCTGCCCACGAGCCGTCGTAGACACGGGGTGCCTCGAATCCGAGCAGGTACTTGAGGACGAACCATGTGTGCGCGGCTTGGGCTCCGACGTGGGAGTAGAGGACGGTCTCCGTTGCTGGCTCGAGCTCGCCGTAGTTGACCTTCAACTCGCTCAGCGCGCGGAAGCAGCCGTTCGGGTAAATCGCGCGGTCCCACTCGAGGTTGATGGCGCCGGGAATGTGGCCGTGGGTCATTGTGGTGCCGTAGGCGGACTCACCGGCCCCAGTCTTGTGGGCGGCCTCGCCACAGAACTCCTCTGGGCTACGGGTGTCAACCACCGTGGCGGAGGAGTCACGCAGCTCGTCGACGAAAATGCGCGAGGATTCCTCGCGGGAAACCTCCGGATAGGAGGAAGCAGAAGGCTCGGGGACCATGAAGGAGGTGTCGCGTTCTTCGGACATCCAGGCGTCCCGTCCACCGTCGAGAAGCCGCACGTCCTCGTGGCCATAGAGCTCGAAGACCCACAGTGCGAAAGCGGCCCACCAGTTGGACTTGTCGCCGTAGAGGACGACGGTATCGTCGCGCTCAATGCCCTTGGAGCGGAGGAGTGCGGTGAAGTCCTCTGCGCTGATGATGTCCCTCGTTGTGCTGTCGAGCAGCTCAGTTTGGACGTTGATGCGGATCGCGGTGGGGATGTGGCCGATGTCGTAGAGGAGTGAGTCCTCATCAACCTCGATGACGTGGAGGCCGTTGATGCCCAGTCGCGCGGAAAGCCACGGTGCGGACACGAGACGCTCGGGGTGCGCGTATTCCTGGAAAGGGGGATTCGGGTCGAATTCGGCCACGGTCCACCTGCCTTTCTCGTTGAGAGGGGACGTTCGGTTCAACTCTAGCGTGCTGGGCGGACATGTGGTCACGGGGGAGGCACATTTGTGGTGTTGGATACATTTCTTCTGCGGTTAGCGCTGCTGCACGTTCACTGGTTATAACAAGTATGCAGGTCAGCGGCCAAAAAGTGCGGTACGCTTGCATTTTATTCCTTTTCGGGGGTGTTTTTCTAGGTGAGCGCGAGGGTCCAACCTGGGTTATTTTAAGAAGTGACACTCACTAACCCCCTAGTGGAAGGGAATCACTGTGCACAAAGCAATCGTCGTCTTCGAAGTTGAGGGTGGATCCGATAAGCAGATCAACGGACACCGTAAGGACACCATGCCGATCGTCGACTGCATCAAGGATGCAGGTTGGCACGCCGAGGTCGTGTTCTACCGCCCTGAGTGGTCTGAGAAGCTCTTCGAATACGTATCTGAGAACTTCGATGCTTACATCTCTCGCGTGAACCCGGGCAACATTCCGGGCGGTGAGAAGGGCTACTTCGATCTGCTCACCAAACTGTCCGAGGCAGGACTGGTCGGCATGTCCACCCCGTACGAGATGATGGCCTACGGTGCCAAAGACGCCCTGGTCAAGCTCAATGACACGGACCTGGTTCCGGCTGACACCGCCGCTTACTACGACGTCGAGTCCTTCCACAAGACCTTCCCGTCCTCGCTGTCCTACGGCGAGCGCGTGCTCAAGCAGAACCGCGGTTCCACCGGCTCCGGCATTTGGCGCGTGCGCCTTGCCGACGAGAAACTGGCCGAGTCCGTCGAGCCGGGCACCGCACTGCCGCTCGACACCAAGATCAAGTGCACCGAGGCTGTGGACAACCACACTGAGGAGCGCGAGCTCGGCGAGTTCATGGACTTCTGCGACCAGTACATCGTGGGTGACAACGGCATGCTCGTGGACATGCGCTTCATGCCGCGCATTGTTGAGGGCGAGATCCGCATTCTTCTGGTGGGCCCGGACCCGGTCTTCGTGGTGCACAAGAAGCCGGCTGAGGGCGGCGACGCCTTCTCCGCCACCCTGTTCTCCGGTGCCAAGTACACCTACCAGAAGCCGGAGGAGTGGCAGGAGCTGGTCGACATGTTCGCGGAGGTCCGCCCGGTCATCGCTGAGAAGCTCGGTGGCGACAATATCCCGCTGATCTGGACCGCAGACTTCATGCTGGCTGACGGCGAGAACGGCGAGGACACCTACGTCCTTGGTGAAATCAACTGCTCCTGCGTGGGCTTCACCTCTGAGCTGGACATGGGCATCCAGGAGAAGGTGGCTGCTGAGGCCATCAAGCGCGTGGAGGCCAAGCACGCCTAAGCGCGTTGCTGCGCACTAGTCTTTGAGCACAAGCTTGTGATTGTTCCCCCGCCTGCGGCGGGGGAACTGTCGTTTTCTGGGGCGTGTTCCCCAAGCCGCGCTGCCGGTGAGCGAGATCTCAGGTACGTTCGGAGGGGTAAAAATTACGCCAGTGTAGTGCTGTAGCGCGCTGCGAATTTCGATGATTCTCCGAAAGGTCTAACGAAAAATGACGAACCCCAACCAGTTTGGTGAGAACGGCGATAACAGCGATAACCACGTCAACGGTTCCAGCGGTGAGAACGCCGGGAACAACGGGTACGGCAGCTTCGGCGGTTACGATAACTCCCAGTCAGGCAACGATGACGCTGCGTCCGCGTGGGGTAGCCAGGCATTGAACTCCGGTTTCGGCTGGGGTGGCCAGGCAGGATACGGCGACTACTCCGAGGGCTCCGCCGACTCGTCTGGATTCGGTTATTCCGCTCCCCAGGGTGCGCAGCCGGATGCTGAGAATCGCGGCTTTGACGCGTCCGGTTCGGGCTTTAATGCGCCCTCCGATTCCGCCGCGGACTCGGCCTATGATTCAACGAAGAACAGCACGGAGTCGGGCACCGAGCACACTTCCAGCTCCTCTGCCCCTGCTTCCGAAACCTTCGGCGGGCAGGATTCCCAAGCCTCTCACGGTACCTTTGGCGCTTCCTACGGCTCCTACAATGCCGACAGCGACGCGGGTGCGGCGCAGAACTCCAGCGCCGAGCATAACTCTGGGGCCGATCACAACGCTGGTGCTGATCACGCTGCGGACTCCGTGAACTCGAACCAGAGCTATGGCGGCCAGAACTACGGTAATCAGGGCTACGACAACCAAGGGTATGGCGACAACCAAGGTTATGGCAGTCAGGGATTTTCTAACCAGGGTTATGGCTATGGCACCCCGTCGGAGTCGCACCAAGACCATGGCTTTGGGCAGCAGTCGGGAGAGGGCTTTGGAACCCCGGCTTCCCACTCCAACTCCGGCTTTGGTGGCTACCCCCAACAGAACCAAGGATTTGGGGCACAAGGCCAGCAAGGTTTCGGCGCCCAAGAGCAGCAGGCTTTCGGCACGCAGGATCAGCAGGGCTTTGGTCAGCAAAACAACTCGCCCTTTGCCGCCTCCCCGCAGCAGGACTACCCACAGCAGAATTCACAGGGCGGCAGCCCCTCCAAGGGCGCTGGCTTCTTCAAGGCGTTGTTTGACTTCTCCTTCAATGACTTCGTCACCCTGAAGTTCTCCTCCTTCATCTACCTGCTGCTCGTCATCGTGGCAGGGGCAGCATGGGCGGGAATGATCCTCTTCTCCTTCTTTGCTTTCGCTGACAGCTTTCTCATCGGATTCTTGACGTTCCTTGGCGCTGTCATCGGTGGCGGAATCGCGTTCCTTTTCTACGTCATTCAGTTCCGCTTGATCTTGGAGTTCTTCGTGGCGAACATCCGCACCGCGCAGAACACCGGAGACCTTGTCTCTCAGGCGGATAGCGATAGCGATAAGGAATAGGTAGTCTCACGAGCTGCGCTTTTCGCAGACACGCTAATCCCGCGGCCTCACATTCGAGGTCCGCGGGATTTTTACATGTAGGAGGGGCTGTCTGAGAATTCCGGTAGCCACCACAGTTGGTTTCAGTCATATGGTTCAGGTCAGATGGTTCATGTGCCCCCCAAACAAACCATCTGTGGCCTCCTAGGTGGTTTACTTGCCTCCAACTAAACCTTTTGAGTAGAACCAGGTGACTAGAACCATGTGCTTAATCCAGTAGCGTAGCGACGCACTCGGGGTCGGCATCGGAGAGCATCTGGCGGATGCGGTCATATTCTGCGTCCTCACCGATGGCCTTCGCGGCATGGCCCAGTGCGGCAATCGCGCGCAGTACGCCTTGGTTTGGTTCGTGGGAGAAGGGGACAGGGCCCCAGCCCTTCCAACCATTGCCGCGCAGGCGGTCGAGGCTGCGGTGGTAGCCGGTGCGCGCATAGGCGTAGGCGGTGATGAATGCGGTGGGCTCAGCGCCCTTGTTCTTGTCTAGTTCTTGCTCCGCCAGCAGCGCCCACAGCAGCGGGGAATCTGGGTGGGCGACAATTCCTGCGGTGAGATCAGCGGTGCTGTCAGCACCCGGATCGGCGGGCAGATTGATGGGTGGGGGAGCGAGCATGTCTTTCATTTCCATGCCGCCCCACTCTAGCCATGTGGCAGTGAGGCCACCAGAGGGGACAAGCTTGGGTACGACCACTCGAGGCTAAGGCTGAGCTCCGACTGGCGCTGCGAAGGCCTTGAAGCGTTCGTATACGTCATAAGGGTTACTCGAGAACTGGGAGGGAATTGAACTCGGCTGCTTTAGGTAGTGCGCGTAAGACTGAACCCGCCACTATCAAGCAAGAGATAACCAAGCACAGAACACATAGTGCCATGCTTGCCTGAAAACCAATTGTAGAAAGAAGAACGCCTGCGCTGGCGGAGGCGATTATTGGTAGTAATCCCATCATGAGGCGTGCTCCTGCCGAGCACTTACCTATCTTTTCAGGGGGTGCAGATAGTGCAAGTAGTCCACCAGAGTACGAGTTACATGCGATCGAGGGAATGACGATGAAAAATGCTGCGACTGCGATCAGCGGCCAATAATGAGAAAAGGAAAGAAGGAAGATATACCACATTAATTCCCAGAGCATGGTTGCTCGTATTATGCTTCTTCCAGGTAATCGCTTGATGAGGTGGTCTTGAAAAAGACCTCCAACAATCATGCCAAGGGTGAACATGGTTGAAGTTAAGCCGATTATCCAGCCATCAACTTTAAGATAGGCCAGCCAGAGGTCTATGGACGCGATGAGGAAGAAGTTGGCAAAATTCGAGCATAGATCGATGCTGAAAATTGCCCGGAGCACCGGATATTTCCAAATCCAGGCCAAAGAATATTTGCTATCGGACCAGAACTCTTTAAATGAATATCTTGGGCCGCTGATGGTTTCCCCAAGATTCGTTTTGATGCTCTTTGATGCATATAGGGGACCAAGCCCTGACAGGGCTTGCGTTATAAAAGGAATAACCGGCGCCAGTCCGTAAAGGAGGCCTCCTAAGGGTAATCCAACCATCCAGATAATGTTGTCTCGAGTTTGGTTACGGCCTTGTGCTTGGACAAGTAAATTCTCTGGGATGATGAATCTCAGAATGGCATTGGTTAGCCCTCCGAAGGTGCCTGTAATCATCCCAGCAAATAAGCTGAAGAAGAATAAGGAGATGAAGGTGAATTTACCCAGGCAGAGGAGGAGGGAAAAGGAAGACCAGATAGCAATCTGGCTCAGGCCGTAAAGGAGAAGCAGATTCTTCTTATCGAAGCGATCAATGATCATTCCGGCTGGGATGGTCATGATCAAGGAGCCAGCTGAGCTTGCTGCTCCGATGGGACCTGCTTGGCTTAGACTTCCAGTGAGGTGGAAGCTCGCAAGTGAAACAGGGATGGCAATGAGGGATGAACCCAAAGCGCTTGTTGTGTCGGCGAAGAACCACCGTAAGTAATCGGGATGACTCTTGCGTACAATAGTCCAAAAATTTCCACCAGTAGTATTGTGATCTTGCATCGGTTCTCTCTATGTTTTGACAACCGCGACTGGAAACTCATGCGCGCAGCATGAACCCAGCGTCGGATTTTCGAGGTAGACAATTCTCTCGGCGGTGAAATATTGACCCGTCGAAAGCAGCGGTGTGTCAAATAGAAATTACTGATGCAGCAATGAGGACATGGTGTACTCCAAATTCCTTACTTAAGCTCTGTGCGAGTTCCTGAAGCGATTTAAAACCTGTAGATTGCAGGATCTAATTCCGCTCTCTCGCATGCAGTGAAATGTGAATCACATAATATCGGTGATTAAAAATCCAGTCAATAGGTTTGATTAAACCCAGAAGCCGGAAACGTTGAGCCCAAAGGAATACAGCGCGCGGCGCAGCACCGGCAGCGAAAGCCCGATGACGGAGGAAGGATCGCCCTCAATGCGGTCGATGAACCAGCCGCCGAGGGCTTCCAAGGTAAAGGCGCCGGCGCATTCCAGCGGCTCGCCGGTGCGGGCGTAGGCCTCGATATCGGCGTCCGAGGCCTGGGCAAAGTGCACCGTCGTGCGCGAGGCTTCAACGAAGCGCTCCTCGCCGTAGAGCACGCAGTGACCGGTGATGAGCTCCGCAGCGCGGCCGGCCTGCGCGTGCCAGCGCTCCACGGTGGCCTCGGGGGTGTGGGGTTTGCCTTGGAGGGAGCCGTCGAGAAGCAGCATTGAATCCCCACCCACCACGACGTCCTCGGGATAGTCGGCAGCAATGGCCTCCGCCTTCGCAGCAGCCAGGGCGCAGACGATCTCGGCGGGCTCAGCACCCGCCAGGCGCTCCTCGATGGCGCGCTCGTCCACGTGAGCCGGGGCGATGACGGGTTCCACGCCCGCACCCCGCAGGATGGACAGGCGGGAGGGGGACTGGGAGGCCAGTACTAGGCGCATGTGTTTAGTAGTAGCGGACGTTGCGGAAAGCGGACGGGTTGAATACGTCACCCGGCTGTCCCCACAGGTCGCGCTCAGAGCGGGTATCGGCGGCCTTGGCGCGCGCCTCAGAGTCGAGCTGGCTGAGCACCGTGGACAGGGCCGCCACCTCAGCGTCGGTGGGGTTGCCGCGCAGAACGGTAAACAGGGAAGCGGTCATTGGACACCTCTACAAAACAATATTGCCGTGCTTCTTCGGCAGGGTCGGAATAATCTTGCGATCCAGCAGACGCAGGCCCTCAATGAGGGAGCCACGCGTGGCTGCCGGGGTAATAACGGAATCGACGAGACCGCGCTCAGCGGCCTGGTACGGGGTCAGGTAGGCTGCGGCCTCCTCCTCGCTTAGCTCCAGCTCGGAGGCCAGTGCGGGGGCATCGGCCACGGCGATCTCGGCCGTCGGCCATGCATAGGACAGATCCGCGCCGAGCTCCTTGGAGCCGAAGGCGATGTATCCGGTACCGTGCGCGCGGCGGACGATGACGCTGATCTTGCCCACGCTCGCCGCGGAGTAGGCGTGCACCAGCTTGGCCAGCGCCGCCTTCTCCACGTCCAGTGCCGGAGTATCGACGAACTCGATGATAGGAGTATTGAAGGCATCGCACAGTCGGATGAAACGCGCGGCCTTAGCGGCGGCTGCGGCATCGAGGGTGTCGCGGTTAGCGATGATGCCCACCGTGCGTCCCTCGACGCGACCGAAACCGGTGAAGACACCGCGCACCTGGGCGCCGAGCTCAAAGACATCCTCACAGGTGGCGGTGACCACGTCGGCGAGATCGACGGCGCCGTCATCGCCCACGAGGGTATCGAGGGCATGGTCGGCGTCGGTGATGTTCTCCTCCACCGAACCCGACACGATGGTGGCCTCGGTGCGGGGAGCGGCGGCACGGTTATTCGAGGGCAGGTAGGAGAGCACGCGCTTGGCGACGCTCACCTCGTGCTCCCCATCCGCCTGCAGGTCACCGTCCGGAGCGATAACGACATCGGACAACGCAGCCACGAGCGAGGCCTCCTTCGAGTCCGCGTAGACCGCCGTGACCTGCGGGATGAGGCCGGAAGCGGTGGTGGCGCGGGCAAGGATGCGGGCCTGCATGGCGGAGGAGACGATGCCTTCCTGGGCGCGGGGCTTGTCGCTGGCGACGAGCGCGACGATGGGCACACCGGTCTTAATGGCGAGGTCGTAGAGCTTGGTGACCTTTTCACCGTAGACCTCGCCCATGGTGCCGTCGAACAGCGAGGCGTCCTGCGCATAAGCGCAGACCTTGCGGCCGTCCACGGTGCCGAAACCGGTGACGACACCGTCGGTGTAGGGACGGACGTGCTCGCGGCCGAACTCGGTGGAGCGGTGGCGAGCAAGCGCGTCGGTCTCTACGAAGGATCCGGCGTCGAAGAGCGCCTCGATGGCGCTGCGAGCCGCAGGGACCTCTCCCTGCGGCGCACGGGACTCGGTGAGCTTGGCGCTGAGGTCCTCGATCTTGCCAGCGGTCGTCTTCAAGTCAGTCATGGGACACTAGTGTAATACAGTGCGTCTTCTGTACTAATCTGTGCCGATCCGAGTGCGCGTTAGAGCGGGATGTTGCCGTGCTTACGCGCCGGGCGCGCGACGTTCTTGTCGGCGAAGAAGCACAAGTTTTTGGCAATTGCACTGCGGGTTTCGGAGGGGAGAATGACGGCGTCGATAAGCCCGCGCTCCGCTGCCTTATACGGGTTGAGCATGTGGTCTTCATACTCGCGCTCGAAGGACTTGGTCAGCTCAGCCACGTCGAGGCCCTTTTCGTGGGCTGCCTTGATCTCCTTGCGGTAGATGAAGCCGACGGCGCCGGCCGCGCCCATGACGGCGATCTGGGCGGTGGGCCACGCCAGGTTGACGTCCGCGCCGAGACCCTTGGAACCCATCACGCAGTAGGCACCACCGTAGGCCTTGCGCAGGGTGACGGTGATCTTCGGAACCGTGGCTTCAGCGTAGGCGTAGAGAAGCTTGGCGCCGCGGCGCAGGATGCCATCGTGTTCCTGATCGGCGCCGGGGAGGAAGCCGGGAACGTCGACCAGCATGATGATCGGGATGTTAAAGGCATCGCAGGTGCGCACGAAGCGGGCGGCCTTCTCGGAGGAATCAATGTCGAGGCAGCCGGCGAAAACCTGCGGTTGGTTAGCCACAAAACCCACGGTCTGGCCCTCGATGCGGCCGAAGGCGGTCACCACGTTATCGGCGCGATCAGCCTGGATCTCCAGGTAATCGCCGTCATCGGTGAGGGTTTCGATGACTTCCTTGACGTCATAGGGCTGGTTCGGGGAGTCCGGGATGATTTCATCCAGCAGGAGGTCATTGGCAGTCTCTTCGCCCAGCTCCTCGTAGGGCTCAGCCGGGGTCAGCTGGCGGTTATTGGAAGGCAGGTAGGTCAGCAGGTCGTGGACCCAATCCAGTGCTTCCTCGTCGCTAGAAGCGGTGTAGTGCGAGGTGCCCGACTTGTGCATGTGGACTCCGGCGCCGCCGAGTTCCTCTTGGGAGATCTCCTCGCCGGTGACGGTCTTGATGACGTCGGGCCCGGTGACGAACATCTTGGACTTCTCATCCACCATCACGACGAAGTCGGTCAGCGCAGGGGAGTAGGCGTTGCCGCCGGCGCACGCGCCCATGATGACGGAGATCTGCGGGACGACGCCGGAGGCCTTGACGTTTTGGTAGAAGGTCTTGGCAATCCAGTCCAGGGAGACGGCACCGTCCTGGATTCGGGCGCCGGCGCCTTCGTACAGGCCGATGAGCGGACGGCCGGTGGTGATGGACAGCTCCATGATCTTGATCATCTTCTCGCCGTAGACCTCGCCGAGGGCTCCGCCGAAGACGGTTCCGTCCTGGGAGAAGATGCAGACCTCGCGGCCGTCGATGGTGCCCCAGCCGGTGACGATGCCGTCAGTGACCGGGCGCTTCTTGCCCATGCCGAAGTCCGTGGTGCGGTGCACGGCGAGCATGTCAGTCTCGACGAAGGAACCTTCATCGAGGAGGTAGTCCAAGCGATCCCGGGCGGTGAGGCGGCCCTGGGCGCGGACTTTTTCGTGGGCCTGTTCGCCCATGGGCTGCGCCGCTGCTTCGCGACGCCTCTTCAGTTCAGCGATCTTGCCTGCGGTGGTGTCGGCGCTCAGGGAGTCAAGCTCCGACAAATGTGAGGAAATAGTCATGTTTCGACAGTGTAGAGAAGTTTTGTATAGGAATGTATAGCGGCACGCGGGTGATTTCTCTCACAGTTCACGTTTGTGCAGGTGAATGGCGGTGTAAAAGGTGAGGGATTCCTCGCATACGGCGCGTCGGGTGCATGTGGGTCAGTGTAGTGGGTGTGTAGTGAGGGGCGCCGAAGGGTGACTCAATGAAAAAGCCTCGCCCTGTAAAAGGGGCGAGGCTTAGGTTATGTGGTTTTATTCGGGGGTGTCTGCCAGCCAGCCGAGGCTGTAGAGGAAGAGTTCGGCATCTACGAGATCCTCTTCCTTGGGGAAGGTTCCCGTAAGCGTGGCGTAGGACTCTTCGATGTCCGTGTGGGTGGCTGGGATGAGACCGTGCTTGAGCAGATCTTCGGCGATGTGTGACACCAGCGGTGCCGGATGCACCGTGTCAAGGTTGATTCCGGTGGCACTCTTGAATTCGTTAGTGATGGCGGAAAGGAATCCGGTCAGGGTATTCATTTGGCTCACCTCTCTATTTCTTGTCGTAATGATGCGGCTGTCCGCATCATGGGGTTGAACCAACTATATAGGTAAAATCCTCCAAAAGCTAGCTTTCGTTCACGGCGAGTTAACTTTTAGTTAACCTGGCGGGAAATGTGAGGTGAGTTACGAAGTGTCCTTTAGGCCTCTACAGGCAGCCAAGCGTAGCCATAGGGGCCCAGCTCCACAGGGCCTAAGTCGACGGTCTGATCCGTGAAGTTGTGCAGGCACAACAACTCACCGCGCTGGAATCCCAGAACTCCCGTTTGGCCGGTTTCCACGGCTTCGAAAGGAGCGGTGCCGAGTTCCGGATGCGCTTTACGCTGCTGGATCAGGCTGCGGAGGCGGTGGAGGAGCGAGTCATCGTCGGCAAGCTGCTCCTCTACCGAAACCCCTACGCCGCCGACGATGGGCCGGCGCGGGTGGGCGGACGTAGTGAAGCCTGCACCCTCGCCCGGCTCCCACTGCATGGGCGTGCGCACAGCATCGCGGTCAGGCAACTCGGGGGCATCGTTCATCCCAATCTCATCGCCGTAGTACAGGAAGGGGGCGCCCGGCAGGGTCATGAGTAGTGAATAAAAAAGCTCAATCTTGCGGTAATCATTGCCCAGCAGCGGGGCAAGGCGCCGCGCGATGCCCACGTGGGCGCGCATCTGATCGTCGGGCAGGTAGTGCTCGTACATGATCGCGCGCTGGTCCTCGTCGACCATCTCCAGGGTCAGCTCGTCGTGGTTGCGCAGGAAGGTGCCCCACTGGCAGCCCTGGGGAAGCTCTGGAAGCTCCGCCATGATGTCGTAGACCGGTGTGGCATCCCCCAGCGCCAGCGCCTGGTAAAGCCGCGGCATCACCGGGAAGTTGAAGACCATGTGGAAGCGGTTGCCCGTGCCGTAGAACTCCATGGTTTCCGCCGGTGGCTGGTTGGCTTCCGCGATCATGATGGCCTCGGGGTAATTCTCGTCGATGAAGGCGCGGATCTTCTCCACAAATTCGACCGTCTCCGGCAGGGACTCGCCGCCCAGTCCATCGCGTTCGTAGAGGTATGCAATGGCATCGAGGCGGAAGCCGTCCACGCCTTTGTCCAGCCAGAAGGAGAGGATTTTGAATACTTCCTCGTGGACCTTCGGGTTGTCGTAGTTCAGGTCCGGCTGGTGGGAGTAGAAGCGGTGGAAGTAAAACTGCTTGCGCTCCGGGTCCCATGCCCAATTCGAGGTTTCCGTGTCAGTGAAGATGATGCGGATCTCCGGGTAGCGCAGCGGATCGTCGCCCCACACGTAATAGTCCCCATAGGGCCCTTCCGGATCGGTGCGGGAGGCCTGGAACCACGGGTGATCGGTGGAGGTGTGGTTGAACGCGAGATCCGTCATGAGGCGCATGCCGCGCGCGTGGAGCTCGGCGACGAGCTCGTCAAAGTCCTCCATCGTGCCGTAGTCAGGGTGGATGGAGTAGTAATCGGCGATGTCATAGCCGTCATCGCGCAGCGGGGAAGCATAGAACGGGGAAAGCCACAGGCAGTCGACGCCGAGCCACTTGAGGTAGTCGAGCTTCTCAATAACCCCGCGCAGCGTGCCCACGCCTTCGCCGGTGGTGTCCTTGTACGAGCCCACGAGGGCCTGGTAGAAAATGGCGTTGTCGTGCCAGCTCATCGGAGATCCTTCCGTTTAGCCCGCCACAGCAGATACTCCGTCAGGCATAGTGCGCCCGCGAGGAGCCCCGGCCAGATGGCGGGGGAGGGGTGAAAAAGATTCAGAACTGCCTGCACCAGCGCCAGGAAGGCGAAGAAGCCAACGAATCCCAGCGCGGTGTCCCACAGCAGTGCGCGGCGCATTAGGCCTTAACACCTCCGGCGGTGAGGCCGGCGACGATGCGGTGCTGGAAGATGAGCACCATGATGATCAGCGGAACAGTCACCAGCGCGCCCGCAGCCATGGTGGCGGCGTAGGGGTACTCGAAGGCTGAGGGGCCGGAGAAGCGCGCGATGGCCACGGTCACCGGCTCGGTGGCGGTGGTGGAGAGCTGCTTAGCCAGCATGAACTCGTTCCACGTCGTGATGAAGGCGATGATAGCCGTGGTAAATAGCGCCGGCGCAGCCAAGGGCAGGAGCACCAGGCGGAAGGCCTGACCACGGGAAGCACCGTCCACGCGAGCGGCCTCCTCTAGCTCCCAGGGCAGCTGGCGGAAGAAGCTCAGCAGCGTGTAGACCGTCAGAGGCAGCGCGAAGGAGATATTCGGGATGATCATCGCGCGGTAGGTGCCGATCCATTCGAGGTTGCCGAAGAGCTGGAAAAGCGGGGTTACCAGCGCGATGGCCGGGAACATCGAGGCGGCCAGAATGATGCCGGTGACAACGCCCTTACCCGGGAAGTCATAGCGCGCCAAGGCATAGGCGGTAAACACGCCGATGAGGACCGCCACCGCGGTCGTGGCCAGGGAGATGAGCAAAGAGTTCCCCAGGGCGTTGAGGAAGTCATTGCCTTTGTCCGTGGCCAATGCATCCCGGAAGTTATCCAGCGTCACGTGCGTGGGCCACAGGGTGGTGTCGAAGGTGTGGGACTTGTGCCGCAGGGCGGTGACGACCATCCAGTAGAAGGGCGCGAGCCCCCAGAACATGATGAAGAGGATGCCTAGGTAATGGCCGATCTTTTTCATGACTTCTTCTCTTTCTTCTGGCGGGCAGTACCGGAGACATCAGCGCCGAGGAAGCGCACCAAGATGAACGCGACGGTGAAGATAAGCAGGAAGATGAGCGTGGACAACGCGGAGGCCGAGTTGAAATGCCCCTGGCGCATGTCCTCCACGACCAGCTGGGAAATGGTGGCCGTCGGCGAGTTAGAGGAGGCGGAGATCATGATGACCGGAAGGTCGTACATGCGCAGCGCGTCCAGAGTGCGGAAAAGAATAGCCACCATGAGCGCTGGCCGCACTAGCGGCAAGGTAATGGTGAAGAAGGTTTGGATGCGGGAGGCGCCGTCCACGCGGGCGGCGTCGTACACATCGCGCGGAATCATCTGCAAGCCAGCCAGAATGAGCAGCGCCATGAACGGGGCGGTCTTCCACACATCGGCGATGATGACCGCCAAGCGGGCATAAAACGGGTCCGTGGTCCACGCGATGCGGGAACCGACGAGCGCGTTGATGATGCCGTCCGGCGCGAACATGAACTGCCAAAGCTTCGCGGTCACCGCGGTGGGAATGGCCCAGGGAACCAGCACCGCCGCGCGCACGAGGCCGCGTCCGCGGTACTCACCGTTCATCACCAGCGCCATGAACATGCCCAGAATCGTTTCCAGTGCCACCGTGACCACAGTGAAGAAGAGGGTGATCTTGAGCGCTGGCCAGAAATCGGTGGCGATGACGCCGTCGGGGCATGCGGTGGCTTGGCCGGTGGCCGACATACAGCGATTGGTGATCCAGTACAGGTAGTTCTCGAGGCCTGCGAATGCGCCTTCCTCGAATACACCCGTAGTCGGGTTAAGCCGCTTGTTGCCCTGGAAGGACAACATCACAGCGCGCACGATGGGATAGCCGATCACCACGGCCAGCGCTATCAGCGCCGGCGCGATGAGCGCAGCGACGCGCAGATACTGTCTGCGTGGCTGCGCGGTAGGCGGTGCTCCAGCCATGCGGTGCCTGCCTTTCTAATTAATAGGGGGGGAGGGGGTTTATCGGAGGTTGGGGAAAATCATAGCGGGTGGCTTAGACATCCTCCGGGCGAAAAGCCCGGATCAAAGAAAGAGGCGCGGGCAAGTCTCGTGGACTTACTCGCGCCCCAAATCACGCTGGGAAGATTAACCCTGGGAGGCTGCCTCGATGGCTGCCTTCATGTCCTTCGTTGCGTCATCGACGGACTTATCAGCGGTCAGAGCCGCGTAGGCGTTATCCTGCACGGCCTTGGAGATGGCGGTGTAGAACGGGGAGACTGGACGCGGTGCGGCGTTCTCCAAGGACTCCTTGAGAGCCGGAAGGTACGGGAACTCCTCGACGAGGGACTCATCGTCGTAGATGGAGGCCAGCACCGGCGGGAAGGAAGCCTCAGCGAAGGACTTCTGGTTCTCCTCGTTGATGATGAACTTCATGAAGTCCAGGGCCGTAGCCTTGTGCTCGGAGTTGATGTTGATGCCGTTGTTGTAGCCACCGAGGGTGGAGACACCGACTCCGTCCTTGCCCACCAGCGGTTGGACTTCAAACTTCACGCCAGCCTCTTCGGCATTGGTGTACATGTACGGCCAGTTGATGGCAAAAGCGGTCTTGCCCTCAGTGAAAGCGAGGTTGGTCTCCTCCTCCGTTGTGGCGGTGGAGTCCTTGGAGATGGTGCCGTCTTCGTAGGCGTCGACAAGCGCCTGCAGGCCTTCCTTGGCCTCGTCCGAGTCAACGGCGACGTTGCCCTCGTCATCCAAGATGGAGCCGCCCCAGCCCTCGATGAAGCCGGCGGTGTTGACAGTGAGGCCCTCGTACTGCTTGAGCTGAGTGGTCAGGCAGGAAGCATCATCCTTGATGGCCTCACAGGCAGAAGCGATGTCCTCGAACTTCTCCGGAGCCTTGTCCGCCAACTCGGTGTTGCGGAAGAGCAGCTGGCCGTTGGTGTTCTGCGGCAACGCGTAGAGGGTGTCGTTGTAGGTGGCGGACTCCACGGTGGGCTCCAGCAGCCCGGAGGTATCAACCTCCAAGTCACCGGTTAGCGGTGCCAGCCACTGGTTAGCGGCGAAGTCGGCGGTCCAGACCACGTCCAGCGCCATGACGTCGTAGTCGGAGTTGCCCGCCTGCAGGGACTGCACGAGGGTTTCGCGCTGAGCGTCAGCCTCGCCGGCGAGCTCCTTGAGCTCGACCTTCTCGTCCGGGTGCTCGGCGTTCCATGCCTCGATGATAGGCGTGATCTTGTCGGTATCGTTTTTGCCCATGGCGAAGGTGATGGGGCCGCGGCCGTCACCATCAGTCGAGGAGGCATCGGAGCCAGTGCTTGACGACGATCCCTCGTCGCTCGACGAGCAACCCGCCAAGGTCAGAGCAAGGGCAGCGGTGGTAACGACTACGCCGCGGCGGACAGAGCGCAGCGAGCTAGGGAGAAACGGCTTCTTCATGGAGTATTCACCTTTCGGAAAACTTCTGGTGACTTCAAAATAGGGGATCACCCCCACAGTGCACGTGGTTTTGACGTTTAATTCACTCAAAATGGGGGTAAAACTACCCCTGATTCTTCTTAAACCTCGATGCGCTGTCCGGTTTCAGGATCGAAGCGGTGCGCCTCCCGGGGGTTGAAGGTGAGGACGACGTTGTCCCCGCGCTGTGGAACGTTATCGCTCGCGCGGGCAACGAAGCGCTGCTCACCCACCATGACGTAGACGAAGGACTCGGAGCCTAGCTCTTCTACGAATTCCACGGTGCCTTGGAAGCCCACCGGTCCCTTGTTGATGAACATCTTCTCTGGGCGAACGCCAACGCGGCCACCGTTGTAGTCAAAGATGTTCATCGCGGGGGAGCCGATGAAGCCGGCGACGAATTCGTTAGCGGGGGAGTCGTACAGCTCGCGCGGCGGTGCAACCTGCTGCAGGACACCGTCCTTGAGCACGGCGACGCGGTCTCCCATGGTCATGGCCTCCACCTGGTCGTGGGTGACGTAGACGGTGGTGGTGCCGAGGCGCTGCTGGAGGCTGGCCAGCTCCGCACGGGTTTGCACGCGCAGCTTGGCATCCAGGTTAGATAGCGGCTCATCCATGAGGAATGCCTTGGGCTCGCGCACGATGGCGCGGCCCATGGCGACGCGCTGGCGCTGGCCACCGGATAGATCCTTCGGCTTACGCTCCAGGTACTCCGTTAACCCTAGAGTCTTCGCGGCTTCCTCTACCTTGGCTTTGATTTCAGCCTTGGGCATCTTGGCCAGCTTGAGGGCGAAGCCCATGTTCTGGGCCACGGTGAGGTGCGGGTAGAGGGCGTAGTTCTGGAAGACCATGGCGATATCGCGCTCGCCGGGCTCGAGCCCCGTGACGTCTTTACCATCGATGAGGATGCGGCCGCTGGAGACCGGCTCAAGTCCTGCGAGGGCACGCAGGGTGGTGGACTTACCGCAGCCGGACGGGCCGACGAGGACTAGAAACTCGCCATCCGCGATCTCGAGATTGAGGTCTTTGACCGTGGGGTTCTCGGCGCGGGGATAGGTGATGCCGACGTTCTCAAAAGTGACCTTTGCCATGCACATACACTAGCACCCGCTGCGGACACAGTGCGCGTGGTCGAGTACTAACGGCGGGTAGGGTTGGCAGTATGACAGCTCTAAATCTTGACCGCATCCGTGAAGCTCTCGACGGTGATTTTTCCGTCATCGATTACACCGAGTCCACTGGCTCGACCAATACCGATCTCATGGAGGCGGAGAAGGTTGCCGATGGCACCGTGCTGCTCGCCAACGAGCAGGTGTCCGGCAAAGGCCGATTGGGCCGTCAGTGGGTGAGCCCGGCTGGATCCCAGCTCATTTTCTCCGTGCTCATCCTTCCGGATTCGCTCGATCACTTGGGCACCCTGCCTCTAGCCGCAGGTTTGGCCGTGACGGATACCGTCGAGGGAGCGGTACTCAAGTGGCCGAATGACGTGCAGATCGACGGCAAGAAGCTCTGCGGCATCCTCGCGGAGGCCGGTCCGGTGGGTGAGGCCTTCAAGTCTGCCCCGAAGACGGAGGTCTCCAAGGCAGAAGTCAACAAGGCAGAGATCAATAAGGCTGAAATCAACAAAGCGGAGATTAACAAGGCTGAAATCAACAAGGCTGAAGTGAATAAGGCCGAAATCGCCCCGAAGACCGAGGCCGCTAATCCGCCCTCAGCCCGCGTGGTCGTGGGCATGGGCATCAACGTGACGTTGACGAGGGAGGAACTGCCCATCGAGGCAGCAACCTCCCTCTCACTCGAGGGGCTTGATACCGACCGCACCGAGCTCGCCATCACCGTGTTGAAGAATCTGCGCCACCGCATCACCCAGTGGGAGCAGCAGGATTCGCAGCTTATGGCTGATTACCGCAAGGTTTGTTCTTCGATTGGTCAGGAAGTCCGCCTCGAAGCCCCGACGGGCGATGTGACCGGCACTGTTGAGGGCGTGGCGGACGACGGCCGCATCAACGTCGGCGGTGAGTACTACTCCGCGGGTGATGTCATCCACCTGCGCCCAGCTGGTCAGTAGCGAGTTGGGAGTGCGTGCTTTTTAGAAGGATCGAAAGGTGTTTTAAAAGGGCACGCCGGAGCGAAAGATCACATTGGAAAACGGCGTTGTTGACCCAGTGCGCACCACGAAAGAGGCGTCGGCGACTTGACGTTTGAGCTCCTCGTGCGCGACTTCCGTAAGTGGGATGCTGGGAAGCAGCGTCCGAACCTCTGGCGGAGTGGCATCCGCAATCGTGGCTGCCTCTACTACTACTTCGGCGAGTAACGCGGAAAGCGTATCGCCGAAGGAAGGGATGCCAAAGGTTAACGTCAAATCAATAACTGTCACATCCTGCGGTATGGGAAGCCCGCAATCCGCGATAACAAAAGTATCGGTGTGCCCAAGGCGCGCAACGGCGCTGGCGAGTGCAGGGTTGAGGATTCCAGATTTACGCATTGTCCACCTCCGGTAAGCGTGAAGAAGTAGTTGGGTAAGAAGGCTGTGCTCCATTGCCGGTTGTAGCGAAAGCTCCGACGCGGGCAGCGAATGAGGCCGCATCGATGAGTGAGTCGCCCTGCAAGAGTCGGGAGCACAACGCGCCAGCGAAGGCGTCGCCAGCACCGGTGGTATCTATGGTGGTCACGCGTGGGGTAGGTATATCCGTGCCGCCTTCCGGGGTGGCTACATACGCTCCACGCGCGCCAAGGGTTAAGACTACGGAGCGGAAGCCAGCCTCAATAAGTCGGTGAGCAAGCACGTGAGGGGTGCCATCGGAGGGAAGACCGAGCTGCTCCAAAATAAGACCAGCCTCGTGCTCATTGGCAAGAAGCGGATTAGCTTGCAGCAGGCATTCACGGTCGACTTGGACAACAGGGGCGAGGTTAACCACGACGCGTCCATTGCTGTGTTCTACTGCGGCCTGAAAACCGGAAGCAGGGATTTCACCTTGTAGGAGAACAATGTCGGCATCGGCGATGGTGGAGGCGCGAGCGGCGACAAAATCTGAGTCGACTTGAGCATTAGCGCCGGGGGAAATGACGATGGTGTTCTCGCCGTCGGCGGAAACAGTGATGACAGCGAGGCCGGTATTGGTGTCTACCTGCTCTACTGCACTGAGATCGATACCCGAGGTCCGCATGTAATGCATAGCGGGTTCGGCATAGGGATCAGATCCTACGGCACCGACGAAAGCGACATGCGCACCAAGTTGGGCCGCGGCCACTGCCTGGTTTGCGCCCTTGCCCCCGGCTAGGATTTCACCGCCAGAACCCAGCAGGGTCTCTCCGGGCTGAGGGTGGCGCTCTGCGTGGACGATGAGATCGGCATTGATAGAACCGACGACAGTTAACTTGCTCATTGGAATTCCTCTACGTTGTCGCGGGTAACGGTGATGACTTCTACGGGGACAGATTTCTGTGCCTTTTCACCATGCAGGAGTTGTGCGGCTTGCTCGATGGCGCGGGCACCGAGCTCGGCTGGTTGCTGAGCGATAGTAGCTTCCAGCTTGCCGTCCTTGACAGCCTTAAGTCCGTCGAAAGTACCGTCAAAGGCCACGATCTTGACCTCGGAACCAGCGCGCGATCCCAGGGCTTCGACGGCGCCAAGGGCCATTTCATCGTTCTCCGCAAAGATGGCCTTGATGTTCGGGTTGGCTTGCAAAAGGTTGGTGGCTACATTGAGTCCCTCTGTACGATCAAAATTTGCTGACTGTTTAGCAACCACCTTGATGCCCGGGTACTTGGCAATCTGTGACTCGAAGCCCTTGCCACGTTCGCGCGAGGCCGACGTACCTGCGGTGCCCTGCAGGATGAGGATGTCACCTTCTTCGCCGATGGATTTGGCCAGCTGATCTGCTGCTTGGGCACCGCCGGCGACATTGTCGGAGGCAACCATGGAATCCAAATCTACGCCGTTAACGTCGCGGTCTACACCGACCACAGGGACACCATTGTTCTTGATTCCGCGTACTGCCGGAGCTACAGCATCGGAGTCTGTGGGGTTAACAACCACTACTTTCGCGCCCATCGACGTAGCGTTGCCGAGTTGATTGACTTGCTGAGCAGGATCATCCGAGGCGTCTTGGATATCGAGGGGGACTCCGAGTTCTTTGGCCTTGTCCTGTGCGCCATGGCGTAGCTCAACGAAGAAGGGGTTTGTCTGGGTTGATAGCGCAAGAGTTATGCGCTGACGGTCTTCCTCAGAGCGGTTGCATGAGACCAAACCCAAAGCAAGAACGGCAACGAGAACTGCAGAAATGATCTTTTTCATGAGGCACTCCTTTTAGTTAGCCGTCTTATTGCGGAAGACGTCGAAGCCCACGGCCAACGCGATGACTAAACCGATGACAATCTGCTGCCAGAAGGAGGAAACATTGAGGAGGTTGAGGCCGTTTCGGATGACAGCCAGCAAAATAGCGCCAACCAGAGTTCCCGTTGCTTTGCCTTGTCCACCAGACAGCGAGGCACCACCGATGACGACTGCGGCGATGGCATCCAGCTCATAACCGGTGCCTGCTTGCGGTTGTGCAGATTCGAGTCGGCCCGCCATAACCATGCCTGCCCACGCTGCGAAGAACCCAGAAAGCGCGAAAACTGCGATCTGGATGCGCTTGACTGGGAGACCGGAGAGGCGAGCTGCTTCGAGATTTCCTCCGATCGCGTACATGGAACGACCGAGCACAGTGCGCTCGAGGATGAACCAACAGAGGAGCCCAGCGATCACCATCATGATGATGGGCACGGGGAGGCCGGCGACGTCGCTGCCAAAGAAGTTGACCGAAGGCGCGGTCTCAATGGGAGAGCCTTGCGAGATGACGAGGGTTAGGCCACGCGCAATAGACATCATTGCCAGTGTTGCAATGAAGGAGGGAATCTTTCCCCACGCAGTGGCCATTCCACAGATAGCGCCCGCCAAGGCACCCACACCGAGACCAATGAGGAGAGTCAGCCAGCCCGGAAGCCCAGCAGTGGAGAACATATAGGCCGACACCATAGCGCCAAGAGTGGCTACAGAACCGACAGAAAGGTCGATTCCCGCGGTAACAATAACGAAGGTCATGCCGAAAGCTAGGATGGCCACGGTAGCTGCCTGGATGCCTACGTTAAGTAGATTCGTTACGGTTAAAAAATACGGGGTGGCGATGAAAAGCGCTATGCACAGCGCGATGAGGCCGACGAGAGCGCCATTGTTCAGAGCCCAGTTGGTTACACGATTCTTGGTCATAATTAATCCTTGGGGTCGTGGCTAGCGGAGTTAGTAGCGGCAGCGGAAGTTGCTGAAGTTACGTTGGCTACGGCGAGGGTCATGACCTCGTCTTGAGTGGAGTCTTTTGGCAGTTGCCCGGCAAGTTGGCCCCCCGACATGACGAGGATCCGGTCAGACATTCCAAGTACCTCTGGTAGATCAGAGGAAGCCATGAGGACCGCGCCGCCGGCAGCCGTAACCTCGTTAATGATGTTGTAGATTTCGACCTTGGCGCCTACGTCGACGCCGCGGGTTGGCTCATCGAGTAAGAGAACTTTTGAGTTGGCGAGGACCCACCGGCCGAAGACTGCCTTTTGCTGGTTTCCGCCGGAGAGATTGCGGATAGCCTGGTCAAGCCCGGACATACGTATACGAAGTTTTTCTGCCACTTCGCCCGCACGCCGATGTTGGCCAGAACGGTCCGCAATCCCAGCTCTAGCGGTGGGGTAGAGCGTCGCGAAACCGAGATTGTCTGCTACCGAAGCATCCAGGACTAGCGCCTGTGCTTTCCGGTCCTCGGGGATATGTCCCACCCCGGCGCGAATTGCGGCGCCGATGTCGCCGCCTCGAAGTTCTTGGCCATTCACACGAATGGATCCTGAATCGTAGGTGTCTGCGCCAGCAATGGCACGAATGATCTCCGTGCGGCCAGCGCCGACAAGTCCGGCGAGACCGACAACTTCGCCGGAGTGGACCTCGAAGGAGATGTCCTGAAACGAACCTTGTGTAGTCAGGCCTGCAACTTCAAGCAAGACATCGCCGCGCTCGGGCGGAGTGTCGCGCGGGTACTGGTTTTCGATACTGCGACCGACCATCAGCCGGACCAGTTCATCCTCATCTGTATCGGAAGGGACCTCGGCGATGAAGGCACCATCGCGCAGTACGCAAATGGTCTCCGCGATCCGTGCCAGTTCATCCAGGTGGTGGCTGATAAACACCATCGCCACGCCTTTTGCTTTGAGTCCTTCGAGAACTGTAAAGAGCGCATCGACTTCTTTGCCGGTCAACGCGGCTGTGGGTTCATCCAAGATAAGGATGCGCGCATTCATGGAAAGGGCTTTGGCGATCTCAACCAGCTGCTGCTTGGCGACGCCCAACTCACCCACCGGAGTATCCAAGTCAACATCAAGTCCGATGAGGTGTAGGGCTGCTTGTGCTTGAGCCTTGAGATGCTTGCGGTTGACAAGTCCGTAGCGTTGCGGAGTGCGACCGAGCACAATGTTTTCAGCTACCGACATAGTCGGCACCAAGTTGAGTTCTTGGTGAATAGTGGCGATACCGAGGGCCTCGGAGGCCTTAGTATCGGGGATTCTAACTTCTTTGCCATCTACTAGTATGCGGCCAGAGTCCGGTTCGTGTACGCCCGCAATCATTTTGATGAGCGTGGACTTACCGGCGCCGTTTTCGCCCAAAAGGGCTTGAACTTGGCCTCGCCGAACGTTGAGGTCGACCCCTTTAATGACATCAACGGGGCCGAAGGACTTGGTTACGCCTTCAAGTTTTAGGACGGTTTCACTCATGTGAGTTCTCCAGGGAATCGGTAGGCGGTGGACATTCGTGGGATATAGCGGGTATCGATGACCGTCGATTCGGGCTGCCGCTTGTTATCAATTGCGTCAACCAAGCGAGCGGTAGCTTCTTCTCCCATGCGCGTAACGTTCTGGTCTATGACAGAGATTGGCGCTGGTTGGAAACGTAAAAAGATGAAGTCATCGAAGCCAACTAGTGCGATTTCTTCACCAATTCTTTTGCCAGCGTTATGGCAAGCTTCTAGCGCGCCTGCGGTCATCATGGAATCGCCTGCGACTATGGCTGTGACGCCTTCTTGAAGAAGCGCGATGGCGCCCTTGTATCCAGATCGGTGGCGGAAGCTGCCGTGATGGATGTGGATATCCATTCCGGTTGTTGCATCCTTGAATGCGTTGAGGCGCTCGCGTCCGGTGGACGTTTCTTGGGGGCCAGAGAGATACCCAATTGACGTGTGTCCCTTGCTCTTGAGCTGGGCCACGGCCGCATGTATCCCGGTAATTGGGTTTGAGACCACGGCTGGGAGGTTTTTAAGAGAACGATCGATGAGTATCAGTGGGCGAGATTCCGCCGCGCGCTGCAGTGCATCTTCTGCACCTTCGAGCGGGACACTGATGATTCCGTCTACCTGCCGTTGGGAGAGGGTGTCGAGAGCTTTGATGAGGCGCTCTGGGTCTTCTCCGCAACTGGTAATTATGGTCGAGAGTTTGCGCTTGTTCGCTTCTTCTTCCACTGCAGCGGCCATGGCAGCAAAATAGGCATTGTCCAAGTTAGGGATGATGAGCCCTATGGCGTCGGACCGAGAGTTTCTCAAGGCTCGTGCCTGAGCGTTGGGCAAATAATTGAGCTGTTGCGCAATGCTCATTACCTTTGCCCGTGTTTTCTCGGAGATAGCAGGATTTCCGGCAAGGGAACGCGAGGCGGTGGAAACTGAAACCCCGGCCGCAGCGGCAATGTCTTTTAATGTGGCTCCAGTCATGAAATCCTCCTTCCTGTGGCCTCTAGTGCAATCGATTGCATAGGTGTTTCTCAACCTACTGCCGGCCTTTCCCGCTGTCAAGGGTTTTGTGTCGTGCGCTAGTCGTGAGGTCTAGAAATTTCCGCGTCTGACGTGGTGGAAGGCCCGATATCGAGATTCCCGCATGGCGCTTTTCGCAAGGCGTCTATCAGAAGGCATTAGTCAAAAGGCGTCTTTACTCCCAAAGACGCCTTTTGCAGGCCGACAGATGGTGTTTTCAGGGGCAAAGACGCCTTTCGGCTGATGCCTTTTAGGAAATGCCAGGTGCGATGCCGCGCCGGGCCGCCGGACCGCCGAGGCTAGGAGGTGGTCACCCCTCACGCTCGGGTAGCGGGGGAGGACCGTGGAACGAGTGGGAAGGGAGGTACCATGTGCCCCATGAACCTCATGCAGATGGGCCGCGGCGAGGTTGTGCGCGCGGACATGACCGCCCCGTTTCGGACGTTGCTCTTTCCCTTTTTAGAGCTCGTCGTCGTCACGGGTGTGTGCTGGATTGCCATCGGCTGGTGTGACTATAACGGCATTGACTTGGCGATTCGCAATGGTTTAGTAGCTATATGGGCCCTGCTTGCTGCCTGGCGCTTCATCTTTCCCTTGGTGAAAGCCCGCCGCAAGCGCTTCATTGTGACCAACCTGCGCGTCATCGCGCGCGAGGGCAAGCGCGTCGATTCCATCCCGCTCACCGATATTCGTGGTGCGCGTCGTCGTCGCGGGGGGATTTCGCTGGCACTCCACGGCTATGAGAAGCCGATGTATTTTCCGTCCATCCCTAAAGCCAAGTACGTCGAGGACATCCTCAACGAGCAACCGGTCTGGGGTTAGTCCTTTATCTCCGTCGTGTGTAGCTGCTGGTCTAGGTCATCAGGTGCCAGGTTGGCGGAGCGGAATTCGTGGGTCAGTGGCAGGCGCAGGTCGAGGTCCGTTCCGGGGCAGAGCTCAATCGTGGCCTCATCGACCGTGTAGTCCAGCACGTGTCCGCCGGAGTTGCGCTCGGCGTCGATAAAGTGCACGTGGCATCCGGGGACTGAAATACCTTTCTCAAACACCGGGGTGCGGAAGCCACCGATGACGCCTTCAACGTCGTTAAAGCGCAGCTCCTTATCGCCGCCTACTGCCTGCGCCATCGGCGGATAAGGCTTGCTCTGCTTGACCACCGTGCGGGTAACCACGTTGCTGAAGCGTCCGGTGATACGCACCGCGTACATGTAGTTGGCGGAAGGCTCCACCTCATCGATGAAGGCCGACAGCTCCTCGCGCTTTAATCCTTTGGGCGCGGCCACCTTAATACGGGGGACAAAGTTCGTCGCCACCGCGAAGGGGGTTCCCTGGTCCAAGTCAGCCACCGTCGCGGTTCCATCACCGCGCAGCTGGTAGCACACGCCGTCGAGGATAATCATCTCTCCGTCCAGCGCATCGAAGGTGCCGATGCCGAAATTGCCCTTGCCCAAGAGCTCGCCGATGGTCATTTCGCCGTCGTAAATGCCATCCAACAGCGCGGTCATGAGGGAGTTCTGAAAGATGGTATGCCGGACGATCATGGCCCCAAGGCTAGTATTGAAAGAGTGAGTGAACAACACAAACCCCTCGTTACTGTTTATGGAGACGGCCAGCTTGCACGCATGATGCAGCCGGCCGCCGCGGAGCTCGACATCCACCTGCGCGTGCTGGCCTCCGCGCCAGACAAGTCCGCCGCCCAGGTTATTCCGGACGTCGTTCTCGGTGACTACCACGATCTCAATGTGCTCACCGCCGCTGCGGAAGGCGCGGACGCAATTACTTTTGAGCACGAGCACGTCCCCACGGAGCACGTCCAGGCGCTCATCGCCGACGGTCTCAACGTCCAGCCCCAGCCTTCCGCCCTCCTCTACGCGCAGGACAAGCTCTTCATGCGCCGGAAGCTGGCCGAGCTGGGCGCCCCAGTGCCGCGCTTTGCCGCCATCGACTCGGTGGAGGATGCGCGAGATTTCGCCGGGCTTGTCGACGATCACGTGTGCCTCAAAGCCCGCCGCGGCGGCTACGACGGCCATGGCGTGTGGTTCCCCTCTGCGGAGGAGCTGGAGCCGCTGGTAGAAGAACTTCTCGCGGCAGGCACCCCGCTGATGGCTGAGGAAAAAGTGGCCCTTACCCGCGAGCTGTCCGTGCTCGTCGCCCGCCGCCCCTCCGGCGAAGTGAAGGCTTGGCCGGTCACCGAGTCCGTGCAACGAGATGGTATCTGTGCAGAAGCGTTCGCACCCGCCCCGAACCTGTCCCCGGAGTTGGCAGAGCGTGCCATGCAGGTAGGCATCAAGGTAGCTACCGAGCTCGGCGTGACTGGCGTGCTTGCAGTGGAGCTCTTCGCCTTTGCGACGAAGCAAGACGCCGGCTCCATCATTGCGTCCGCCTCCGGTGCGCCGGGAGTATGCGTGGCAGAAGACATCGCCGTCAACGAGCTGGCGATGCGCCCACACAACACCGGCCACTGGACCCAGGATGGTTGCGTGACCTCCCAGTTCGAGCAGCACTTGCGCGCCGTGCTGGACCTGCCGCTCGGCTCCACCGCAGCCCTAGCGCCGGTCACCGTCATGACCAATGTGCTGGGTGCCGAAGAAGATCCGCAGATGCCCATGCCGCAGCGCGTCCGTGAAGTCATGGAGCGCTACCCAGAGGCGAAGGTCCACCTCTATGGCAAGGACCACCAGCCGGGCCGCAAGATCGGCCACGTCAACGTCGTCGGTGAGGATGTGGAGGAAACCCGCCGCATCGCTCACGATGCTGCCCACTTCCTCGTCCACGCGCAGTGGGCTTAAGCCCGCAGCGAGCTTAAGCCTTAGTAAAGAAGGAGATTTTTCATGGAACCTCTCGTCGGCCTGATCATGGGATCCGATTCCGACTGGCCCACCGTCAAGCCCGCCGCCGAGGTGCTCGCCGAGTTCGGCGTGCCCTTCGAGGTGGGCGTCGTCAGCGCGCACCGCACCCCAGAAAAGATGCTGGCTTATGCCAAGTCTGCCCACGAGCGCGGGCTTAAAGCCATCATCGCTTGTGCCGGTGGTGCGGCCCACCTGCCGGGCATGGTTGCCGCGGCCACGCCGCTGCCGGTCATCGGCATCCCGCGCGCGCTGAAGGATCTCGATGGTCTCGATTCGCTGCTTTCCATCGTGCAGATGCCGGGTGGCGTTCCGGTGGCCACCGTATCCATCGGTGGTGCCAAGAACGCCGGCTTGCTCGCCGTGCGCATCCTCTCCGCGGGCGACCCAGCCCTCGTGGAGAAGATGGCGGCCTACCAGGAGAACATGGCCGCCGAGGTAGAGAAGAAGGACGAGAACCTGCGTTCCCAGCTCCTCGGCGAATAAAGCGGGAAGTCGACCGGGGAGATTGATCTTAAGAGCCGACTACGCACATACTCATGCTGACCAGTATGCACGCTAAGCTAGCGGGCATGCAGTTTCCGCTTCTGGTGTTGGGCGCGCGCGTGGAGGGCGGCGAGCCGGGCTCGCTGCTGCGCAGCCGCTTGGACCGCGCGGTGGTGATGGCGCGCGTGCTGCCGGAGGAGCCGATCATCGTATCCGGTTACGGGGAAGCGGAGCCGATGGCGCGCTACCTCATCGAGCGGGGCGTTAATCCGGAGCGGATTCTCCTCGAACCACTCGCTACGAGCACCAACGAGAACCTTGAGCGCGCACATGCGCTGTGCCCGGACTATAGCTATTTTCGCGTTGTGACCAATGACTTCCACGTGCTGCGCACCCGCATGTGGGCCTGGCACCTGGGGATTCGGGTCCGCATGCACGGCATTGGCACCCCGCGGAAAGACCGCCCGTGGAATTACGTGCGCGAGGTAGTGGCGACTCCGCATTCGCTGCTGCGTATCGTGTGGCGGCGGGTGGTCGCTAGGCGCCGAAGAAAATGAGCACGAGGGCAATGAGCCAAATGACAAACCAGTGGCGCTTCTGTGGCGCGGTCGGGTTGGCTTTCTGCTGCAGCGTTTTGATGAAGTACCACGCGCCGGGCAAAGCGAAGCCGAGGCCGAAGGCTATGTCGCCATCGGTAATCGCGGTGAAGCCTACCAAGAATGAGAACAGGCTGAGCAGGCCCTTGAAGACGGAAAAGCGGTGAACCTTGCCGCCCGTTGAGTGCTGCTCGAGGGAATAGTCCTGCAGCGGGGCCGGGGCGTATGCGCGCTCAGACTCGGCAAAAGGCTCAGCAAAAGGATCCGCGAAAGGCGTCACAGGCGGAGTCGCAGAAGGCGCCGCATACGCCTCACGCGCGGGCTCCGCGAAGGGGTTCGCTCCACGGCCGCTGAAAGGCTTGGCCGGTTCCTCGAAAGGATTGGAGTCAAAGGGATTGCTCATGCGATTTACCCTAGGCCACCAGTGCACCGAACCCCGAATTAGAGCTTGGCCAGTGCCTTCGTGATGCCCTCTTTCAGCGTCGCTCGCGACTGCTTCATCGGATGCGCAGTCGCGCGCAGGCCCATGTACGCAATCTGGTCCGCCGCCCGGTTCAGCGGGTCACCCGCATGCCCCATCACCCGACGGATGGTTACCTCGCAGATCCCCTCCACGTCGTGCCATGCCTGCTGGAAGCGCGAGCGCGAGCCCGAGGATAGCCCCCGCCACATGCCGCGGGAGCGCACCGCCTTTGAGCCCTTCGTCCGAATCTGCTCCACCGCCTCCAAGGCGGCGACGGAGTCCGACTCGATGATCGCCTTGGTTGCGCCAACCTTGAGCAGGTACTTCAGTGCGAGCGTCAAGGATTCGAGCTCAAGCTCATCGGTGCTCGCCGTCGTCTTGCGCGTGCGCAACCGGTAGTCGCCATTGCTGGCCACGAAGCACATGGAGCCCTTGAATACCGTGTCCGAGGAGGCATCCGTGGCGATGCGCACGGTGGCGCCCTCCGGCCAGGAGGAGGCCGTCGAGAAGTTCGGCCACCAGTGTGCCTTCGGCGTTTCTACCTTTACTACCTGCTTCTTGCGCGGGGCCTCGCCTTCTTTCTTCGCGCGGCGCGCGGTGATCCCGGCCTGCTTGCGTCGCACGGAGCTAGCGCTCTTCGACGCCCTATTCTCCTCCGCGAAACTCCCCGTCACGGTATAGCCGCGCTTTTCCAGCGCCGCCCGCAGCGCCGCTTGCCGGCGGCCGGTGACTATCCATTTGCGCCCTCGAATATTCTTCGTGGCCTTCTCCAACTCGCGGACGGCTACCTCAACGATATCGCCCTTCCGGATCTGTCCTTTGCGCACGAAGCGCGTCTTCGTGGTGTTGACGGCGATGACCCAGCCGTCGATCGTGCCGTTCTCGGCGGAATCCCAGCGCTCATCCCACAGCGCAATAGCCACATGCACGGGTGCTGAGATCATGTCTTTGGTGATCCTGCGCGTGCCGTAGGTGCGCGACTGCGTGCCCGTCAGGGCGGAGAGCTCGAGTGGTTCCATCCCCTTTAGTAAACCATTTCATTGCTGTGCTGTAACGCTCGGGCGTCTAGTGCAACATACTCAGTGAGCCCATTAGCATTCTGGAGTTTTATTAGTGTCTGTCCTTACCTTGCCTGGTTCGCGCAAGCGGGAGTTTTCCCGCCTGTTTCGCGAGCATTATCCGGCGGTGCTGGCGTATCTGCGCCGCCGCGTCCCACCGAGTCACGCGGAAGAGCTGGCGGCCGACGTTTTCGAGCGGGCGTGGGCCGGCTTCGACTCGTTGCGCGGCACGCCGTTGCCGTGGCTGTATGGCATCGCCCGCAACGTGATGCGCGAGTTCTACCGCACCCGCCAGGAGACGGAGAACCTCGATGATCACGAGCTGGAGTCTTATGCCGGCTATGACGCTGTCGATGCCAACCTCGACATCACACGCGCGCTGATGCAGCTCTCGCACGCCGAGCGCGAAATTCTCACTCTCCACGCCTGGGAGGGACTCGACCACCCCGATATCGCCGAGGTCCTCGGCATTTCCCGCAACAACGTGCGCGTTCGCCTGCACCGCGCACGCACCCACCTTTCCGAACTCACAGGAGAAACCAATGTCTAACTCTCTCGACAAACTCCGCGCCGCCAATCCGGTTCCGGACGCCGCGCTTGACGACGCATCCCTCGCCCGCTCCGAAGACACCCTCGCAAAGATCACGAAGGGCCGCCCCACGTGGACTATTGCGGCGGCTTCCGTCGCGGTGCTGGCCCTTATTGGTGGAGCCTTCCCGCTGCTTAATAACTCGGAGCCCGTGGCCTCGGCCGCGGAAATCCTGACCCAGGCCGGCGAAGCTGCCGCGACCCAGCCGGATGCCGTGGATAAAGGCGTGACCGCGAAGGAATACATGAAGCGCGTCGATACCCTCGGCGATGCCACTGCGATCACCGAATATGCGGTGGATGCTGGCGGTGCGGTGGAGGTTTCCTCACAGGGCGAGGTGCCAGGCTTCGATCCGCAGCCCTCCATCAACCCGGAGGATCTCGTCGTGGCGACCGACCGTGCCGGGCTGGAGAAGCTGGCGGATTCCTTCCCGAACCACGCCCTCGGAGCGCTGGAGCTGCTGCTCCAGCCCGGACTAAGTAGCGAGCAACAGAAGATTGCTTATGACATGCTGGCGGATGCGGAAGGCAATGAGGTCGGCACCGTTGAGGGCGAAGGCGAGGACCAGCTGGTCACCGTGATTCGCGATTCCGACCGCGTCTCCTTCTCCGTCCTGCCCGCCACCGGCCAGTTGGTGCGCGTGGTTGGACTCGTAGGCCCAGACGTGGAAACCACCATCGATGCCACGGCCATTTTGGACTGTGTCTCCGTCACGGGCCTGGAGGGCCCGGACCGCATCTCGCTAGCGTGCGCTGACAATAATTACCTGGTCAACGAATTGGACTGGCAGCGCTGGGGAGCCGACTCCGCAGAGGCCGAGGGCGTGGCCATCGAGAATAACTGCGACCCCAACTGCGCGGAGGGCGAGTTTAGCGAGGACCGAGTGAAGGTGGTCGTCGACAAGCGCGTGGCCTGCGGCTACCACGCCGAGGTCTACTCCCGCGTGCGCGTGCAGTACCCGGATGGGCGTGAGGAAGAGCAGCAGATTGGTTGTGCGCCCTAGGTAAGCTGGCGCAGGGCGAACTGGCCGTACATGTCACCTAAAGCCTCGGCGGTGTAGTCACCGTCGGGGCTAAACCATTGGGCCACGCCGATGCCCATATCGATGAGCGCCCAGCAGGCGATTTTGAGGTTCTCCGCGTGGAAGTCGCCCTCGTTGACCACGGCCATCCACCGCGCGACATAGTCGCGGCGCAGTTGCAGGACGACGGACTTGTGGGGTTCTTCGAGGTTGGTGAGCTCGTTGTTGACCACGCGGACGCGCCGGGCGTGGGTGGCGTGGTAGATGACGTGGGCTTTCATGGTGGCGACGAGTTTGTCGCGGGGATCGCTCAGCCCGGCGAGGCAGGCGGCGTTGGCGCGCAGGAGGTCCTCCATGGCGGTGATGGTGACTTCGGCGAGAAGCTCTTGTTTGGAGGAGTAGTGGTTGTACAGGCTGGAGGCGCGCATGCCGACGGCTTTGGCGATGTCCTCCATGCCGGTGGCGTGGTAGCCGCGCTGGTCAAAGAGGTCGAGTGCGGCGGCGGCGATTTGGTCGCGGCGTCTCTGGTTGGCCATGGTGGGCGTCCTCCTCAATGAGCTAATGGTGGTTAGTGTACCTGCGATGCGGGCTGCGGGGGACGGTGGGGTACTGGATTGTCTGGTGGCTGTGCGTGCGTGGTCGTGCTGCATTGCGTGTGGTCGGGCCGCGTTATGTGCGGGGCAATCGCATTATGTGTGGAGCACTTGACAGCCCGGGGAGAGTCAGGTCACAATTGGGGCTAATCGCCATTCGTATTGCCTGTTTGTTGGAGAATTTACTATGTCCCACAACCTTTTCGAGCCCACCACTGATTTCTTGGGTGTTTTTGACGACCTCTCTGCATCAGATGCTGCTGGGTGGAAGCGTGCGGCGCAGTTTCGCGAGTACTCCGCCCCGGTGATCAACCAGCACTGGCAGGCTGCGGAGTACCCGCTGGACTTGGTTCAGCGCTTGGGCGACTTGGACGTGATGACGGATGGTTTGGCGGTGGAAGGCCACGAGCAGATGTCGACGCTTGGTGCTGGCTTGGCACTCATGGAGGTCACGCGTGCGGATGCCTCGATGGGCACGGTGATTGCGGTGCAGGCTGGGCTGGCCATGCGCTCAATTTCGATGCTGGGCTCTCCGGAACAGCAGGCTGAGTACCTGCCGCAGATGGCTTCGTGTTCGCTGCTCGGCGCTTTCGGGCTGACGGAGCCAGCTCACGGTTCGGACTCGATTGCTTTGGAGACGACCGCGGTGCGCGATGGCGATGAGTGGGTGCTCAACGGTGAGAAGAAGTGGATTGGTAATGGCGCTTCCGGCGGCATCACGATCATCTATGCGCGCATGGAGGATGGCAATGTTGGCGGTTTCATCGTGCCGCAGGAGGCTCCTGGTTATTCGGCTTCCGTTATTGAGGGCAAGCTTTCTCTTCGCGCTATCCACCAGGCGCACATCACGTTGACTGATTGCCGAATCCCCGCCGCCAACCAGCTACCGGGCTGCCGCAGCTTCAAGGATGTGTCTCGCGTGCTGACTGCTACACGCATTGGTGTGTCCTGGATGGCGCTGGGGTCGGCGGTGGCCTGCTATGAGATTGCCCGCTCCTATGTGCTCGAGCGCGTGCAGTTTGGTCGCGAGCTGGCGAAGGCACAGATCATTCAGCAACGCTTGGCCAACATGGTGCTTGACTTGAGCCAGATGATGCTGACCTGCCGTGAGGTCTCATTACGCGAAACCGCAGGGACTTTGGCTCCGGAGCAAGCCTCGGCGGCGAAGCTCCACAACACGCGGGCCGCGCGCCGCATCGCCGCCGATGCCCGCGACATGCTCGGCGGGGTGGGCATCCTGCTGGAAAACGACATCGCGCGCCACTTCGCTGACATCGAGGCCATGCACACCTACGAAGGAACCGATACCGTGCAGTCCCTGATTATGGGCAAGAAGATTACGGGCTTCTCGGCCTACAAGTAGCGATTCGAAGTGGCCCCTATTTCACCGTGCCCATCTTTTCCCCACTATCGCGGCCCCTCTAGGTTCGAGTCCTGGTGGGGAGGCCTCTGTTGGAACCGCCGTGAGCGGTCGAAGATGGTTCTGCTCAGAAGGCATTAGTGAGAAGGTTTGTTTGGGGGCAAACGAACCTTCTTTTTGCTGTTAGAAGGTTTACTTGGGTGCAAACGAGCCTTTTGACTAGAGACTTCTGAGTGAAGCCTTGTGGGGGGAACCTTGTGGATTACTTTGTTGAAGGATCAGCCAATTATGTCGCTGGGGCGAAGTTATCCACAGGCGGGGAATCGACCGTAGCTTTTGAGGGCTGGAAGCCATGATGATGGAGACATGATTGACGATTCACACCTCATTTACCTACGACCCCTTCCGAACGACCATCCCGTGTGGAAACAGCTTGCTTCAGGTGAACTTATTCGCCTCACCTCGCGTTACGCAATAAACAGCGAGTACTATTCAACTCTTCCTTACTACCAACGCCATCTCTTTGACATCGTTGCCTTCGGGCGTAGCGCTCATCGTTCAGTTCTCGTGGAAAGATCTGCGGCCAAACTGTTGGGCTTGTGGATGCTGCCGTCTCGGAACGCTCAGGTTGTTCTAGCACGGCAATCCAAAACAGTCCCACCGAGGCGGCAATGGGATAGCAAAGTGATGTACCGGAAGATGTGGCTGCCAGCCTCAGATATTATTGAGCGCTTCGGGCTTCGGTGCACGTCGGTTGCACGCACCTGCATCGACGTCGCACGGCTTGCGACGTTTGAGGAAGGGCTGATGGCTGTCGACTCCGCTTTGCGCAAACGACTCGTTAGCATTGACGAATTACGGTCAATGATCACGGCAATGGGCCGTGTAAAAGGTGCTGCTCAGGCTAGGAGAGTGATTACGCATGCCACAGCCCTCGCCGAATCTCCCTATGAGTCCTATGCGCGCGGCATGTTGATTGTGGAAGGCCTGGGAAAGAAACTCGTGGTTCAGCCAGAGCTTCAGGGTGGGTATCGGCCGGACTTGCTTATCAACGGCAAAATCATCATGGAAATAGACGGCGCTGTGAAGTACGACGGAGCGACCTACGGAAAGTCTACCGAAGCGGTGATACGGGCTGAGCGGCAAAGAGAGAAATACCTTCAGAATCTCGGATACATCGTGTTGCGTTACTCACCACGGGATCTTCTCCAGAACCGAGAACAAGTTCTCAATGAGGTGCGCGGTGCGTTAAACACAGTGCAACCTCGTTCAGCCTAGCGAGCCTCCTTGGCAGCACGAGAACGTTGCCAGAGGGTTTCAGTCAGAAGGCATTAGTGAGAAGGTTTGTTTGGGGGCAAACGAACCGTTTGTAAACACCTAGATGGTTTACTTGGGGGCAAGTAAACCATGTGACTAATGCCTTTTGAGTGGAACCATGTGCAAGGCTAAAAGTTGTAAAGAGGATGCCCAGCTCAAACTTGCAAGTGACTAGCATAAACTTGCGTGACAATTGCCGCTCCAAGTCGCAATGAACAAGGAGAAACCCCGCTCCGAAAGGGAACGGGGTTGGGAAGTGGAAGCGGCCGAGGCTAGTTGTTGAGGGGCTTGCGGGTGGCTGCCATGTGCTTGGCGCGCTCCACGTTGGCTGGCAGGAGGACCAGCGGCACGTCGAACTCCACTTCGCGCTCGCAGAACTCGGTGAAGCTCAGCGAAGCCGAGGCGGAGGTGGAGCTAGGAGCGGTGTACATCTCGGCGAGCTTGGACACGATGACGTGGTCGTTCTCGGTGGTGCCGTCGATGGGCCAGTCACGGTCCAAGGCGGGGGAGCCGGAGTACATCTCGATAGAAGCGTCCGCGGGCGGGGTGTAGGAGGCCGCCAAGTGGGCGGCCTCGAGCAGAGCACGGGCGAGGACGTGGTCGAAAGACATGAGCACGACGTCATCCGAGGACAAGAAGCCAGCCTTCTGAGCCTCGAAAGCCGAGGAGAAGTTGCGGGCCGAGGCGATGAAGTCGAAGGCCTTCTGGTGATAGTCCTCGACACCGGCCGCCTTGAGGCGTTCCAGCGAGGAGATGGTTCCCGTCCAGCCTGGGTAGAGGCCCACGGTGCGCTCCGGGAAACCGAGGCGCGTATCGGCGTGAGCCACGATGCGGTCGCAGGCCAGCGCAGTTTCAAAGCCGCCGCCCAAGGCAACGCCACGCACAGCCGCCACCACGGGGACCGGGGAAAACTTGAGTGCACGCAGGGTCTTCGAGCCGTCCGCAATCAAGGATTCAACGCGCGAAGCGGAACCCGATTCCCCCGCAGCCGCAATGGAAGCGAGGTCAGCACCCGCGCTGAAGACCGGCTTGTCGTTGCCAATGACTAGCGCGACGAGATTCGCCGAGGACACAGCGTCGAGGGCCGCACGAATAACTTCGAGGGCAGGGGTAGGCAAGGAATTCATCGGCGTGTGCAGGTCGATGATGCCAATGCGCCCAGCAGACGTGGACACCGCGTGCACCGCGCCCGCCTCCAGAGAAACGATGGTCTCAGTATCAAGAGAAGACAGCGTTACGACGCCCTCGCGCGGCGCGAGCTCCTGACGAGAACCCGTCGAGGACAGCACTGAGCCCTCGCCATAAAAGCCACCCGCCTGAGCAGCAGCGGAGACCAATTCAGGAACGTCTGCACCATAAGCGGAGGCGACGTGGTCGATACCGATGGCGTCGGCAAGCGCGAAGATGCCCTTCTTCCAGCCGAAGCCTAAGGTCAGTCCCTCGTCGATGAGGCCCACGTGGTCCGCGATGGAGGGAGCTACCTCGCAGCAGTAGGCCAGCGTGTCGAGGAAGACCGCGCGGGCAAAACGGCCGCCGGGGGAGTCAGTGTCCATGACCTCGCGCGGATCCTTGAGGCCCACGACAGGATCGGAGGGTTGAGTACGGGGCACGTACTCGTAAGAGGAGTTGATGACCTCGTCACGGCCGCGATAGAAGCCACCCTCACCAGTGCGGCCGGTCAGCCCCCGAGAAACGAGCCCTGCGATGAAGGGATCATCACCGAGGGGGACGTTAAGCAGTGGATCGCCCGCCGGCAGGGCCGTCTCCAGGGACTTCCAGATCGGCTTGACCAGCTGGAGGCCGATGTAATCGAGCAGCCCGAAGATACCGGTGCGGGGGATGCCGAAGGCGCGGCCGAAGGAGGCGTCGGCAAGCTCGTAGCTCACGTCGAACTCGCGGGCGCGGGCCACGCCGGCGGCCATCCAGTAACAGCCCACGCGGTTGGCAATAAACCCTGGGGTATCGCGGCACTCGAGCGCAATCTTGCCCAGGGTTTGCTCGATGGTGGTGCGCAGGGCAGCCTCCGTCGGGCCGGACGCGATGAGCTCCACCAGGCGCATGACCTTCGGCGGGTTGAAGAAGTGCGTGATGGCGAACTTATCGCGGCGGGCCTCCGGAACGCCCTCAAGAAGAGAGGCCAGCGGTAGGGTCGAGGTATTGGAACTCAACAGAGCATCCGCGGGCAAATAAGGCTCAATGGCCTGATAGAGCGAGTGCTTGGCGCCCAGGTCTTCGAAGATGGCCTCGATGACCCACTCGCGGTCCTCCAGCAGGGCGTAGTCATCGCTGGCGCGAACACGCTCGGCAAACTCCGGCAGGTGGAAGCCCTTGCGCTTGAGCTGGATCTCGACGCCTTTCTGGGCACCCTCCGCGTTCTGGTCCAGCAGTACGACGTCCATGCCTGCCGACGCACACAGCGCCGCAATGCCAGAACCCATCGAACCCGCGCCGATGACGGCTACCTTGGTGATGCTCATTTACTTCGCTCCATTCTCAATAATCATGGCGATTCCCTGACCGCCGCCGATGCACATGGTGACCAGGCCATAGCGCTTGCTTTCGCGGCGCAGCGCATAAGCTAGCTTGGTCAGCAGGATGACGCCCGTGGCGCCAACCGGGTGGCCGTGCGCGACGGCACCGCCATAGATATTCGTCTTGGCCGGGTCGAAGCCCAGCTGGTCCTGCACGGCGATGGCCTGGGCGGCGAAGGCCTCGTTTGATTCGATGAGGTCAATATCCTGCAACTCCAGGCCGGCCTTTTCAAGCGCCTTCGGCACTGCAGCCACCGGACCGATGCCCATGCGCGTCGGGTCCACACCCGCGATGGACCAGGACACAATCTTCGCCAGCGGGTCCAGGCCACGCTTGGTCACCTCCTCTGCGGTGGCCAGCACGGCGGCCGCCGCACCATCGTTGATGCCGGAGGCGTTGCCGGCTGTGACGGTGCCGTCCTTGACAAAGACCGGCTTGAGCTTCGCCAGCTTCTCGACGTTCGTCTCCCGCACCCCCTCATCAAAGTCCAGCTCGCCGACGGGGACGATTTCCTCGGCGTGCACGCCCTCCGCGCGGGCCTGGGCGGCGCGCTCCTGGGACTCTGTGGCGAACTCGTCCTGGCGCTCGCGGGAGATGTTGTTATCGGCGGCGACGTTCTCCGCGGTTACGCCCATATGCCCGGTGCCGAAGGGACAGGAGAGTGCGCCGGTGAGCCAGTCGTAGAGTTTGCCGTCACCCATGCGCTTGCCAAAGCGCGCGCCTTCGACGGAATAGGGCGCGTTGCTCATGGATTCCGCGCCGACGGCCAGCGCCAGGGAGCCGTCGCCAGTCTGCAGGAGCTGGGCCGCGCTGATGACGGCCTGGACACCGGAGCCGCAGAGGCGGTTGACTCCCATGGCGGTGGAGGAGTCTGGCATGCCCACGTTCTTGGCAATCGCCCGGGAGAGGTAGAGGTCCTTCGGAACCACTGGCATGACGTTGGAGGCTACGGCGGTATCGAGGTCTGCTCCGGTAAGCCCCGAACGCTCAATAGCTGCTTCGGCGGCAAGCGAACCGAGCTCGGTGAGGGAGAGGCGCGCGAGGCTGCCGCCAAATTTGCCGATGGGCAGGCGTGCAGCCCCGGCGATGTAGATGTCCTGGGGCATGGGTTCCTCCGTTGATGAATACGAATGACGATTAGTTAACTTAGTATCCTAGGTCACCTTTTGGAGGCGCGCAACGGTGTGCGGTCAGGGTGTGTGGGTCGCTGCAGTTTTGGCAAGGGTGTAACGTGCGCCACCCCCGCGCTGTTTACAGATTGTTGAACAACCCCTATGCTTTCACCAACGTTTAATGCGACCTTCGTCACGAAAGGTGCCCAACAATGAGTTCGGAACCCACCAACCCCTCCGCTTCCCGGGAAGCCGCCCACAACGCGCCGACAGAGGTGCAGCCTCCCAAGGGCATCGGCGCCATGGCCGGCGCCATGTTCCTCATGGCTACCTCCGCCATCGGCCCCGGCTTTTTGACCCAAACTTCCGTCTTCACCGTCCAGATGGGTGCGGCCTTCGCCTTCGCCATTGCGCTGTCGATCATCGTCGACATTGCTATTCAGCTGAACGTGTGGCGCGTGCTTGCCATCTCCGGTATGCGTGCCAACGAGCTGGGCAACACCGTTCTGCCTGGCCTCGGTTGGTTCCTCGCCATCCTGGTCTTCATTGGCGGCATGGTCTTTAATATCGGCAACATCGCCGGCTCCGGCTTGGGCCTGAACGCCATGCTCGGCATCGATGCCCGCATCGGCGGCCTCATCGCTTCCGCCATCGCCATCTTCATCTTCCTGTCCAAGCGCGCAGGCATAGCATTGGACCGCATCGTCGCCGCGCTCGGCGCCATCATGATTCTGCTCATGCTCTACGTGGCGATTGTCTCCCAGCCGCCGGTAGGGGAGGCCCTGAAGAACACCGTCATGCCGGAGAGCGTCGATTTCTTCGTCATCACCACCCTCATCGGCGGTACGGTGGGCGGCTACATCACCTTCGCCGGTGCACACCGCCTCATCGACTCCGGCCTCTCGGGCCCGGAGAACGTCAACGCGATTACCAAGACCTCCGTTCTCGGCATCATCATCACCGGCATCATGCGCGTGCTGCTCTTCCTTGCGGTCCTCGGCGTTGTGTCTACTGGTGTTGCGCTCTCTGAAGACAACACCGCTGCCGATGCCTTCCGCCACGCCGCCGGCGAGTTCGGCCTCCGCGCCTTCGGCGTCGTCCTCTTCGCCGCAGGTCTGTCCTCCGTTATTGGTGCCTCCTACACCTCCATCACCTTCGTGACCACCCAGAAGGTCAGCCCGCGCACCCGCAACTTCCTGACCGTCGGGTTCATCGTGGTCTGCGCCATCCTCTACGGCATTCTCAACTCCGCGCCGCAGAAGCTCCTCATCTTCGCGGGCGCCTTCAACGGCATCATCCTGCCTATCGCCTTCGCCATGATCATGTGGGTCGCGTTCAAGCGCCACGACCTCACCCACGGTGTCAAGCAGCCGATGTGGCTCCTCATCGCTGGCGTGCTAGCGCTCGTGCTGGAAATCTTCATCGGCATCAAATCCATCTCGGGAATCGTTAACCTATGGGCATAATGCAGACCCCATCAGAGGTGCGCGCCTTTGCCCGCGCACACGACATGACCACCACGGCCGGCCACGCCCGCGGCTTTATGCAAGCCAACCTCATTGCCCTGCCGCGCGAGTACGCCTTCGACTTCCTTCTTTTCGCGCAGCGCAATCCCAAGCCGTGCCCCATCGTCGGCGTGCTGGAGGCGGGGCAGTACGCCTCTGAGCTCATCCCGGGCGGCGACATCCGCACCGACATCCCCGCCTACAACCTCTACGAGGACGGCCAGCTCACGCAGACGCTTGGCGACGCTTCCCCCTTCTACTCCGAAGACATCGTCTCCTTCCTCATTGGTTGTTCCTTCACCTTTGAGAACGCACTCGTAGAAACGGCATTTCCATCGCTCATATTGAGCAGGGCCGCAACGTGCCGATGTACCGCACGACGATTCCTTGCACCCCGGCGGGTGCCTTCTCGGGGCCGATGGTGGTCTCCATGCGCCCCATTCCTGCGAGCCAGGTGTCCGATGCCGTCCGCATTACCTCCCGCTACTCAGGCGTCCATGGCGCCCCGGTTCACGTGGGCGACCCGGCTGCCATCGGCATCGAGGACCTATCGCAGCCCGATTTCGGCGAAGCCGTCGACATTCCTGAGGGCACAATCCCGGTCTTCTGGGCATGCGGCGTGACCCCGCAGGCCATCGTGATGAACTCGCGGCCTAGCCTGGCCATCACGCATGCCCCGGGCAAGATGCTGGTCACCGATATCCCGGACCGCGACTTCCTCATCCCCTGAGCCCCAGTTCGGTGGCGTTTTCCTCTAGCTCTCATGACGCCGATACATGGTTCTACTCAGATGGTTCTGGTCAGAAGGTTTGTTTGGGGGCAAACAAACCATCTGTGAATGCGTACATGGTTCACTTGGGGGTAAACGAACCTTTTGACCCGAACCATCTCACTAGAACCATGTGGGCCGAGCAGTTTCGCGCGGGTGGAACCGGCTAACAGGAGCGGAGGCGCAGTTAAAGGACCCGGAGAATCGAATCCATCGCGCGCATCAAGTCCGCTCGGCAGGCATCGGCGGCGGCCTCACGCTCGCCTTGCGCAATGAGGTGGGCCAAGTCGATGTTGGCTTGGACGTGATTATCGTGAATCTGCGGGTAGCGTTCCAGCGTCAACAAGAAGGTCAAGCGCATCCGCGCCAGCAGGTGCGACATGGAGCGGTCCAGCGTCGGCGAGCCCAAGCCAGCGACCAACTGCCGGTGGAAGCGCTGGTTGATGAGGGGGCGGGGTGCGTCGGAAAGCACGGCGGATTCGGTCAGCCGCACCAGCTCGCCTGGGTCTTCGAAGGTGGCATAGCGCGCCGCGGCCGGCTCGATGGCAGCGCGCGCAAAGTACAGATCGCGCACGAAATCGGCATCAGGGGTGGCGATGAACACGCCCCTGTGTGGGATGCGCTCCACGATGCGCTCGGAAGCGAGCATGGCGAAAGACTCCCGCAAGGTGTTGCGGGAGCATTCGAAGCGCTCGGCGGCGCGGACCTCGCTGAGCTGATGTCCGGGCATGTACTCGCCTTCGGAGATGGCGGCGCGAAGCGCGGAGGCGACGGAATCTGCAAGCATGCGACTTACAGTAGCCCGCCGCTTAAGCAATCGTGGCGATCACCGCGCCCGGTTCCAGCCTGGATCCTTCCTTCGCCACGCGGCTCAGCTTTCCGGCAGACGGGGCCTTGACCGCGGATTCCATCTTCATGGCCTCAATCGTGGCGATGGCCTGGCCTTCTTCGACCGTGTCGCCGTCTGCCACGTTCCACGCCACGAGGTTGGCCTCGTAAGGGCAGGTCACCTCGTTGCCGCTGGCGCTGGCACCGGAGGCCGCGCTTGCCGACGCCCCCTTCACCGGCCCCTGCGACAACATATCGGTGGGGAAGCCCACGCTGACCAGCTTGCCGTCGATTTCCAGTGCCACGCGGGTACGCTGCGCATAGATGGCCTCGACGGGGACCGTTGTGCTCGTGGCTTCCGCGGAGGGACGGTAGTTGTGGTCGAGCCAGTCGGTGTAAATGCCGGCCGCGGCATCGGCGTCGCCATGGTCCACGAGGACCTGGGAGGAGGCCATATCGCGGTGGAAGGGCAGCACGGTGCGTACACCTTCGATGTCGAATTCCTGAAGTGCCTGCTGCGCGCGCTTCAGCGCGATCTCCCGGGTCGGGCCCCACACCAGGAGCTTCGCGACGAGCGAGTCATAGTAGGGCGGGACGATGGAGCCGGAGCGCACGCCGGAATCCACGCGGATGCCAGGACCCGTCGGCGGCTCGAAGCGCACGATGGTGCCGGGGCACGGCGCGAAGCCGTTGAGGATGTCCTCGGCGTTGATGCGGAACTCGAAGGCGTGGCCATCGGACACAGGGTCCGATGCGTCTGAAGCTTGCGCTTCAGACGAGGAAGAGGAATCAGACGGGGAATCTGACGCGGGAGCGTCAGATAGGAAAGACAAGGGTTCGCCGGAAGCGATGCGGAACTGCTCCGCAATGATGTCCACGCCCGTGACCATCTCGGTCACTGGGTGCTCCACCTGCACGCGGGTATTGACCTCGAGGAAGGAAATCGTGCCATCCTCGGAGACGATGTACTCGACGGTGCCTGCACCGGTGTAGCCGACCTTCGCGCAGATGGCGCGGGCGCCTTCGTGGATGCCGGTGCGCTGCTCGTCGCTAAGCGCGGGTGCCGGGGCCTCCTCGATGAGCTTCTGGAAGCGGCGCTGCGTGGAGCAATCGCGGGTGCCCAGCACGGCGACGTTGCCGTGCGTATCGGCCAGAATCTGCGCCTCCACGTGGCGCGGGTGGGTCAGGAACTTCTCCACGTAACATTCCGCACGCCCGAAAGCCTCCTTGGCCTCGCGGCCGGCGGAGTTGAAGGCGGCCTCGATGTCCTCGAGGTTTTCCACCACCTTGAGGCCGCGTCCGCCGCCGCCATAAGCCGCCTTGATGGCGATGGGCAGGCCGTGCTCCTCAGCGAAGGCTCGGGCCTCCTGCCAGTCATCGATGGGATCGGAGGTACCCGGTGCCAGCGGGGCGCCGACCTCCTCGGCCACGCGGCGCGCAGCAATCTTGTCACCGAGCAGCTCGATGGACTCCGGTGAGGGGCCAATCCACGTCAGGCCGGCCTCCGCTACGGTGCGGGCAAAGTCGGCGTTCTCCGAGAGGAAGCCATAACCGGGGTGGATGGCGTCAGCGCCGGCGCGCACGGCGATATCGAGGAGCGCCGGGATGTTCATGTAGGTATCCGCCGCGGAGTTGCCGGGAAGCGCATAAGCTTCGTCAGCCACCTGGGTGTGCAGGGCGCCGGCATCGGCCTCGGAGTAAATGGCGATGGAGCGGATGCCCAAGTCACGCGCGGTGCGGGCGATACGGACGGCGATCTCGCCGCGGTTAGCAATAAGGACTGCAGAAATCATGTGTGGTTGTTCCTTAATCAGTGTTTAAGCGAGTTCAAAGCGGACCGTCGCCCCCGGCGGGAGTTGCGCGGCAATATCAATATCTTCTTCGAGGACCGTGGCGATGACCGGGTAACCGCCGGTCACGGCGTGATCGCGGAGGAAAATCACGGGTTCGCCGCTCGGCGGTACCTGGACTGAACCGGCCACCATGCCCTCCGAGGGCAGCTCGCCCTCGCGGGCACGGGCCAAAGACACGGAGCCCTCCGGGCCCACGAGGCGCACGCCCACGCGGTTGGACTGCGCGGTCACGGTCCACTCGGTGGCCAGGAAGGCCTCCAGGCTCTCAGGCGTGAACCAGTCATCGCGCGGGCCGAGCACGCAGCGCAGCACGCCCTCGGTCTGGCCGTGCGCGGCTTCGCGAACGCGCATCGGGTTGCTCAGCTGGGCATCGGTCATCGCGGTGGAGCGGGGGAGGACGCCGATGACATCGCCCAGCCGCACCGGCTGCGGCCCCAACCCAGAGAGCACGTCCGTCGAGGCAGAGCCCAGCTCCGCATCCGCCACGATGCCGCCGCGGATAGCGATGTAGTTGCGCAGACCCACCGTCGCGGGAGCCACGGTCACCGTTGAGCCAGCGGTGACGAGCACCGGGCGCGCGAGGTGCACCGGCATATCGTCCAGCAGGACGCGGGATTGGGCGCCAGTGACGCACACGACGGCGTCGGTCAGCGCGCGCAGGCGAATGCCGCCGATATTCTCTAACACGGTGGCTCCGCGCGGATTGCCCACCGCGACATTGGCCGTGGCGGCCGCTGCCAGGTCGGCCGCACCCGAGGGCGTGACCCCCAAGTTGCCGCGGCCAGGGCGGCCCTGATCCTGATAGAGCGTCAGCAAGCCCGCATCGAGGACCTCCAAGCGCGGCAGGCGTGCCGGTGTGCGGCGGCCGAAAGGAGTGGTGGACACCACCTCTGGCAGTGAGCTCACCGCACGGTAGCGTACGCGGTCACCGGGCTGAACCAGCGCTGGCGGGTGGGCATCGGATTCCCACATCGGGGTCGAGGTGGTGCCCAGCAGCTGCCAGCCGCCGGGGGAGACGCGCGGGGAGACAGCGGAGAAACCGCCAGCAATACCCACGGCACCCGCCGGCACCGCGGTGCGCGGGGTGGCGCGGCGCTCGATGTTGAAGTTCTGCGCCGGGTCCGCCGGGGTGCAATAGGTAAAGCCTGGCGCGAATCCGCCGAAGGCGGCGAGCCACTCGGTAGACGTGTGCCAGTCAATGAGGCCTTCGCGCGACATGCCCATCAACTCGGCGGCCTCGTCGAGGTCCTCGCCGTCATAGAGAACGTCGATTTCCACAAAGCGCGGATCCTCGCCCGCCTGCGCGGTGGGGTGGAAGTCCTGGAGCTTCTCAGCGGCAGCTGCGGCGGAATTCGGCGTGGCAAAGGTCAACAGCAGGGTGGTGGCAGCAGCAATCGCGTCGACTTGGTCCTTGAGCGGATTAGCGTCGAGTGCCGCGTGCCACGCCATGACCTGGGACAAGTCCTCCAGCTCTACGAGCAGCGCGCGCGTTCCTACGGGGTGAATATGCATCAGATAGCGCTCCGAATCTCAATCCCGCGCGCCTGCAGCTCCTTGACCACACCGCGCAGCAGTTGCACCGCGCCGGGCGAGTCACCGTGCGTGCACACCGACTGGGCGTCCACGTTGAGCACGGAGCCGTCGACGGCGGTGATGGATCCGGTCTCAGCGACTTCGAGCACGCGCTTGACGACGTCCCCCTCATCACCCATCACCGCATTCGCCTCTCGCCGTGAGACGAGCGTGCCATCGGGGTTGTAGTTGCGGTCAGCGAAGGCCTCACGGATGACGGTGAGTCCTTTCTTCTCGGCGATGTCAACGGCGATGCCGCCGGGTAGCAGCATGACGGGGAGATCTCCGAAGGCCTTAATGCCGTCGATAACTGCGTGGGCCTGGGCCTCGTGGTGGACGATGGTGTTGTACATCGCGCCGTGCGGCTTGACGTAGACCACGCGGGTTCCGTTGGCCTGGGCCAGGGCCTGGAGGGCACCGATTTGGTAGGTGACTTCGTCGGCAAGCTCGGCAGGATCGTAATCGATGAAGCGGCGCCCGAAGGCTGCTGGGTCGTTATAGCCCACGTGCGCGCCGACGGTGACGCCTGCTTCTGCGGCCGCCTTGAGGGTGCCCGCGATGGAGTGCGGATCGCCGGCGTGGAAGCCGGTGGCGACGTTGGCGGAGGAGACGAGCTGGAGCATCGCGGCGTCATCGGCCACGGGGTTGCCGGCGGTGGTTTCGCCGAGGTCAGCGTTGAGGTCTATGTGCAGCGTGCTCATGACAGGAGGACACCTCTTCTATAGTTCTCGAATTGTTGAACAATCTATGGGTGCCTAGTGTAGTCCGCATCACGTCAGTTTGTGAAGTGTGTCCCGCAACTGCGTTGTGGGGGTAAGTGAAAGCGCCCCCGTGCCACAGGTTCTGTGGCGCGGAGGCGCTGGTATTAGGTGCCTGTGCAACAGGCGTTAAAGACTTAGAGCTTCAGGGCGTTCTTGACGAACGGGAAGGCAGCTGCGATGACGGCGAGAACGCCGGCAACGATAGCAGCGATGCCGAGCGGGGTCGGCTTGTTGTCCTCGGAAGAGAGCTCATCCTTAACGGAGCTCTTCTTGTCCTTATTCTTGTCCTTGTCCTGCTCGTTCTTGTCCTTGTTGTCCTTGTCCTTGTCCTGCTCGTTCTTGTCCTTGTCCTTGTCTTCGTCCTCGACAGGTGCAGGATCCTGGCGCTCGCCGTCGACGATATCGAAGTCGACCTTGCCCGGGCCGCCCTGGGAAGCGCCCCAATCGCCGAGGTCGATCGATTCGGAGTCGCACACTGCTGCGCCTTCCTTGGCCATTTGGAAGACATCGAAGCGGCTCAACGTGAGCTCTGCATTGTCGGTGGCCTGCCAGGCGAACTCGCTCACCTTCTTGAAGGTGTGGTCCTTGCCGTCAATTTTGACGGTGAACTCAGCCTTCGGGGTACCGCAGTTGGTAGTGGTGGCAGCTTCCTCAGCAGAGGCGACGGTGGTGCCAGCGAATACGAGAGAGCCAGTCAGGGTTGCGGCGAGCAGGCCGCGGGAGAAGTTATTCATGTTGTCTCCAGTAGAGATGAAATAGAAGTGAAAAATAGTGAATCGGAAAGGTTTTAGAACCAATCAGATAACCGGTATCGGCTGAGGTAAGAGTGTAGGTCGCTCGTGCAGCGGATGTCGCAGCTTTGAATATAAATTTGACTATTTTTAATCTGCCCCTTAGCTAACGGGTGTTTTCCGGACATTGAAAACACCCCCAATCACTTGAACGAAGTGATTGGGGGTGACTAGTCAACGCCGAAGAAATGGCGTTTTAGTGCTTCAGGTTAGAACGGAAGCTTGATGCCCAGTGCGCGTGCAGCATTCGGGACGATTGCAGCCAGTGCGCCAAGGACGCCAATGACGATTGCTGCGATGCCCAGGTCGGTCGGCTTGCCGTCCTCGGAGGATAGTGCATCCTTGATGCCATCAAAGGAGCTCTTGTCCTTGTTTTTATCCTTGTCGCCCTCGGACTCGTCACCGTCGCCGTTTTCGGAGTCTTCGTCGTCGCCGTTGTCAGCGTCATCGTCGCCGCCGTCGCCGCCCTCAGACTCGTCGTCGTTGTCAGCGTCATCGTCGCCGCCGTCGCCGCCCTCAGACTCGTCGTCGTTGTCAGCGTCATCGTCGCCGCCCTCGGACTCGTCGTCGTTGTCGGCGTCATCGTCGCCACCGGTGTTGCCGTCTGACTCATCGTCGCCGTCGGTCTCGTCATTGTCGGAACCGCCGCCATCGTTGCCGGTGCCCCAGTCGTCGATATCGATAGATTCAGCATCGCATACGTCTTCGCCATCCTTAGCCAGGTCGAAGATATCGGCGCGGCTTAGCTCAACCTTTTCATCGTCGGTGGCCTGCCACAGGAATTCGCTGACCTTCTTGAAGGTGTGCTCCTTGCCATCAACGGTGGCAGTGAACTCGGCCTTCGGGGAGCCGCAGTTGGTGGTGGCAGCTTCCTCAGCAGAGGCGGCGGTGGCCCCAGCGAATGCGAGTGAACTGGTCAGGGTTGCGGCAAGCAGGCCGCGAGAGAAATTAGACATAAGTACTCCGAGAATAGGTAGTCGGTGAAAGGGTGATGGAAAGTGGAATGAATCATTCCGTTAACCGATATCGGTTGGGTTCGGAGTGTAACTCAGATCCCACGCGTGCGGCTGATGTAAGACGAAAAACCTTCGATTTTCGGGAGTACTCCCCATGAACACACAAAGGCACCCCCAATCCACGCGATGGTGGTGGGGGTGCCTGTGCGCTTAACGACGTCCCTTAGGACGTTCAAGCTTCAGTGATTAGAACGGAAGCTTGATGTTCAGAGCCTGAGCAGCGGCCGGAACGGCAGCAGCGATTGCGCCAAGGACGCCGAGGACGATGGCAGCGATGCCCAGATCGGTCGGCTTGCCTTCCTCGGAAGACAGCTTGGCCTTAATGTCGTCGAAGGAGCTCTTCTCCTTGTTCTCCTCCGGCTTCTTGCCGTCACCAGGGTTCGTGCCGTCGTCCGGGTTCTTGCCGTCGCCAGGGGTGGTCTCGTCGTCACCCGGGGTGGTCTCACCCTTACCCGGGGTGGTCTCACCCTCGCCCGGGGTGGTCTCGTCGTCACCCGGGGTGGTCTAACCCTCACCCGGGGTCTCGCCCTCGCTCGGGGTCTCGCCCTCGCCTGGGGTGGTCTCGTTGTCACCCGGGGTGGCCTCGTCGTCACCGCCGGTCTCGCCTTCGCCGGCCTCGCCGCCACCTTCGGCGCCACCGTTCTCGGTGTCAGTGGTGGTGTCGGTGTTGCCGGCCTCGGTGATGGCGTTGATGGCGTCGTTGACGGTTACGTCAGTGTTCTCCTCCGCGTTGGCGGCGGTGGCGCCAGCCAGTGCGAGGGAGCTCGCCAGAGCGGCAGCGGTGAGGTTGCGGGAAATGCGCTTCATATTATTTCTCCTGGGAATAGATCGGGGACGTCTTATGAAAGTGAAAAGCCGTCATCAGGCGATGTTCGTTATCGCTTACTGAATTCGACCTCCCACATGCTAACGAAGGCCGGAAAAGGATTGGTCAAACTGTGAAAGGTTATATGGGTATTCCATGACAGCTGCCAAGGGCTTATCAGCGCGCAATAATGTTTGCTGGGGCGGTTATGGCGCTACAAAAACGCGAAAAAGACTGTATGGCGGTGGTGCGGTCGGAGAGAAGGCGTGGGGTAGGTGCTGAGGATGTTGACAGGCGTTACACAGGGGATCTGTGAAAGTCTCCGGCGGCGGAGAGTGCATTTATTGAGTGAAGCACAACATATCGCCGTATTGTTATGAGAGAATTCACACACGTGATATCCCTAAGGAGAACTCATGCAATGGACAAAAGTCGGCGCGAGCCTCGCCGCTGTTGTCGCAGCAGCTGGCCTGACCGCATGCGGAGGAGATGGATCCGGTGATGCGGCGGATGTTGATTTCATCAGTACCAACTCCACCGAACCCCAAAAGCCGCTCATTCCTGCAGATACCAGCGATGTGCCGGGTGCAACGCTCATCGACCTCATCTACTCGGGACTCGTGTACTTCGATGAGAACGGTGAGGTGCACAACGACCAAGCAGAGAGCATCGAGAAGACCGATGACGTGACGTACAAGGTCACACTCAAGGAGGATGCGGTGTTCTCCGATGGCTCCCCGGTGCGTGCCCAGGACTACGTCGATACGTGGAACAACGCCGTAAAGAACGCCATGCTCTCTGCCTATTTCTTCGAGCCCATCAAGGGCTACGAGGAAGGAGCAGAGAGTATGGAAGGGCTCAAGGTTGTCGATGAGAAGACGTTCACCATTGAACTTGATGAGCCCACAGCGGATTTCGAGACTCGTTTGGGCTATTCCGTCTTTTTCCCCATGCACGAATCAGCCTTCGATGACATCGACGCCTACGGTCAAAACCCAGTGGGAAGTGGACCTTATAAGCTGCAGGAATGGAACCATAACCAGAATGCGATCCTCGTTCCCAACGAGAAGTATGAAGGTGACCGCAAGGCGCAGAACGATGGTCTGAACTTCGTTTTCTATGCCGACGCCAGCGCAGCATATGCGGATCTACTCTCGGGAAATCTGGATGTCTTGGACTCGGTTCCGTCCTCGGCCATGGCCAACTTTGAAACTGATCTCGGCGAGCGCGCAGTGAACGAGCCTGCTGCAATTTTCCAGTCCATTACTATCCCCGCCGGGGATGAGAACTTTAGTGGGGAGGCGGGGGCGTTGCGTCGACAAGCACTGTCCATGGCCATTGACCGCGAGGAGATTACCCAGACCATTTTCCAAGGGACGAACACTCCGGCGGTGGATTTCACATCGCCTGTGCTTAACGACGGTGCCACAGACATCCCTGGCAACGAGGTCCTGACCTATAACCCGGACAAGGCGCGCGAGCTGTGGGCCAAGGCGGAGGAGATGAAGCCATTCAAGGGGCCGTTCACCGTGGCGTACAATTCCGACGGTAGTCACAAGGAGTGGGTCGATGCTGTCGTGAACTTCATTCGAAACACCCTTGACATTGATGCGCAGCCAGCGCCGTATCCGGATTTCAAATCGCTGCGCGATGAGGTCACGAACAAGACGATCGAGGGTGCGTTCCGCACCGGCTGGCAGTCGGTATACCCGTCGCCGTCGAGCTTCTTGGAGCCGCTGTATGCCACAGGTGCTGCGACTAACGACGCCGACTATTCCAACCCCGAGTTTGATTCGCTTCTGCAGAAAGCGGCGGCGGCAGCCAACGAAGAGGAGAGCGTTGAGCGGGTCAACGATGCCCAAGCGGTACTCATGAAGGACCTTCCAGCAATCCCGCTGTGGTACACCAACTCCACTGGTGGCTACTCCGAGCGTGTCGATGATGTGATCTTTACGTGGAAGTCGAAGCCGCTGTATTACAAGGTGACTCTGAAGTAGATCGATACACGTCCTGCTACGTGAAAAGCGCTCCTCAACGATTGGTGGTGAGGAGCGCTTTTTCTTGAGCGGGCGGAGCTGTTAGAAAGGCAGCTTGATACCCAGGGACTTTGCCACGCTCGGAGCGACAGCGGCGATGGCGCCGATGGCGCCCAGGACAGCAGCGACGATGGCAGCGATGCCAAGATCGGTCGGCTCACCGTCCTTGGAGCTGAGGGCTTCATCGAAGGAGCTGGACTCATTGGTGCCGGTCGGCGCCTGCGAAGGCTCATCCGCTGGCTCCACGGGCTTCTCCGTCGGGGTGGTCGGCGTAGTCGACGTGGACGTCGTCGAGCTCGGCGGGTTCTTGGCCAGAGACTCCTTAATCTCAGCGGCTGCGGTGTCCTGCTTGCCACAGGCAGCGACGTCGTCCTTGGCAATCTCCATGACCTCGGCGCGGTCCAGGGTCAATTCTTCATTGTCAGTGGCGCGCCAGAGTCCGAATTCCTCCTGCTTGAAGGTGTGCTCGGTGTCCTCGATGGTGGTGGTGAACTCTTCGGCTGGAGCCCAGCAGAAGTTGATCTCGGTAGCCGAGGTGTTGGTGGCGTTTGCAGTGGACTCGTCGGCGGTGGCGATGGTCGAGCCAATAACACACAGAGAGCCTGCCAGGACGGTGGTGGCGAGAGCGAGTGAAGCCTTCTTCATGGGATTCTCCTAGAAATAGAGCGAAGGAAAGTGAAAGATAGAAAACCCTTGGTGTGCAGGGGCTATTCAACTATATTAACGCTACCTCAAGCGCTAAGCGCAAAACCGCGAGAACCGCGTTCCTCCATGCTCTTAAAAGTAAGGCCTGGAGGCACGCGGGGAACGCGGCGCAGGGACTCTTAGATAAAGAACTTGCGGCGGGCGGCGAAAGCACCAGCTGCAATCATGGCTGCGATGGCCAGTGCGGCAAGACCACGAGCAACGGTGTTGGAACCGGTCTCAGCGGAGATACCGCGCGACTGTACCTGGGACTTCTCGGCGGTGCTTTCGGCAATCTGACCACCCTGGGCGATGACCTCGTCCTTGTTTTCCTTGAGCATCTGCTCGGAAGCGGCCTTCTCCTCGGCACTCGGGGCGTCGTTCTGGGCTGCCTCCTGGGACTTCACGTAGGTCTTGCCGTCCTTGGCCAGGTACCAGGTCACGCCACCGATGACGAGGGCGGCCGGCAGAGCCAGCCATGCCAGCTGCTTGGCGTCGAAATCGGAATCCTCGGCGGAATCAGCCGGGGGCTGGGAGCCGCCCGTCGGACCGGTCTCTCCAGAAGGAGGAGTAACAGGCTTGTCCTTGTCCTCACCGGCCCCCGGATTCTCGTTGTCGGCCTCGGGCTTCTCGCCGCCAGCCTCCGGCTTCTCCGGGTCATTCTTAGGAGCATCGCTGCCGTTGTCGATCGGGTAGTCAACCTGGGACGGGCCGGCCGGCGCCGGGTCTGGGTTGGCCGGTGCAGGGGCATTGTCCTGAGAGTCCTCATCAACCGGGGTTGCTGGATCCTCGGCGGGGGCTTCCTTTTCTTGTTCTTGCATGCGCTCCCACACAGCCTGTGCGTGGTCTGCAGTGAGAGTTGTGGAGCCCAGTGGATTGGTGCTCTTGTAGGAGCCGTCGGCTTGGCGCTGGTAGGTGTAGCCTTCGAACTCGAACTCAGCCGGAGCCGGAATCTGTGCAGAGGCAACGGCGGTGCCGCCCAGTGCGAGGGAGCCAGCCAGTGCGGCTGCGGTCAGGGTGCGGTGGATGCGCTTCATGTGTGTCTCCTAGTGGGTTTGTGAGAGGTAGTTCATCAGACCAGAACCACAATAGTCACAATTTTCACATCAGTCACAGGGGTTACAATGTGGTAATCCGCAACTTTCGGGATGGAAGTCCCGCCACGCGTGCCGAGTGTTCGATCGCTACGTGGCATCGTGCTGGGGGTTAAAGCGGCTGGTCATTGCCTAAGAGACGTGGCTAATGCGGTCCTGCTGGTTGTGCGAATGTTCGACAATGACCTGCGTAAACAGGCATCCCCCCGCTATGGGGTAAAAACAGGCGGAGCCTAGTTCTGGGGTGCAGTCTCAGGTGCGGTTGTTACGCCCTCAAACTGCCAGCCCACCACCGCGTTGCGCACTGCAGAAGCCAGTGGGTTGGCCGGCTGAATGCAGCTGATGGTGAGCAGGCGGCCCGGCTTGGCATCGGCACCCCAGATGCTCTCGTCCTGCTCAAGGCCTTCCTTGGAGGGATCGTGCAGATCTGTTGCGGTATACACCAGCCACTGCTCGCCGGAATTCTGCGTGCGCAGATACAGCTTGTCGCCCACCGCAGCCTTGTGCTCATCGGCGCGGCCGTCGTAGAGGTTATTGAATACCGCCGGCACGCCCGCGCCCGTGTGGCCAGCAATGACCACGATGTCCGGCGAGTCCGTTCCGGGCAGCGAATAGGGTTTGTCCTCCGCGGTATAGGTGCAGGCCTTATTCATGGAGTCTGGGTTGATCTTATTGTCCTTGACCCGGCAGGAACCTTCCTCGAAGCTCGCGCGCACGTCAATAGTCGGAATGTACATCTCGACTGCCGGTGAAGGCTCGATGACGGCGGCGGGTTCCGTTACCACTTCTGTGGGCTGCGGTGCGGGTGTGTCCGGTTCCTGATTGAGCTTGAGCGCCGCGATAATACCGACCAGCACCACCGCCACAATGGCTACGAGGCGGAGACCTCGGCTGTCGCTGGGCTTGCGATGGCGCGCTGTGACCTGGTTGGACCGTCGTCGAGGGCGGTGGGGCTGCTGCTTGGCGACGGCCCCCGCGCGGCCGTATGAGGAGCGGCTTCGGCGGCGGGCGCGTTCTGCGCGGAGATCGATGCGGATTCCCTCTTCCGGCAGGCGGTAGCTATCGCGCCGCGCCGAGTAGCGAGAATCCATGGTGTGCTCCTGAGAGATAGATGATTAGAAAAATACAGTACTACTCGACGGCGAGCTGGTAGCGCAGTGCGTAGGTGATAAGCCAGTGGGTGGACATGAAGTGGCCGTCGACGAGCTGCGGACGCGCGCTGGCCACCAAGGCTTCGGCGCGCGGCAGGGCAGAGTCGTCGAAATACTCGGCGAGCTCAACAATCATCCACGCCCTTGTGAGTGCCAGGCCGTAGAGGTGGGCCAGGCGGCCATCGGTCGGGTCGAGTACTTCTGGGATGTCGGTGAGAAAATCCAGTGCTTCGGTGCGGCGGGGGAGGAAACCGTCGAACCACTGTGGGAAGTCCGGGAGAACGCGCGACATGAGCAGAGCTTCTGATAATCCATTGGAGAGGAAATCGTGCCCGGACAACTCCCACTCCAGCGGATAGTCACGGTCATCGCCGAAAAGGCGAACCGCAGCTTTGCGCACCGAATCCGCTAGTGAATCCAAGCGAAGTTTCTCCGCTGCCTCGAGGATGAGGAAAAGGTTGAAGGCGGTATTGGAGTGCATGCCGTGGCGCACCGGCTGGTTGAGTGAACCAAGCCAGTCGTGGCAGTGCTGCGCGGTGAGCTCGACGAGCTTATCCATTGCTTCGCTGGGACGGATTGAGGCTAGCTGCAACAGCCAAGCGCGCCCGTAGGGCATCTCATACCCGGGGTGTTCGACAAGGTAGGTGTATTCGGCGGTGAGGGCTTGGGGGCTGAGGCGATCGTCGAGAAGCACAGCAAGACTGGCGGGAGACTCGGGCCCGAGCATGGTGTACAACAGCACCCCGGAGTACTGCATGTGGACGCTGGAATGCCAGTCGAAACAGCCGTAGAAACTGGGGTGCAGCTCGCGTGGGCGCACAGTGCAATCATCAGTTGAGCTGCTCGTGTGGTGCATTGCGGCGGGAAATTCGCGCTCGAGGGCGTCCACAATTGTCTCCGCCCAGGTTCTGGCCCAAGTCTCTAGCGTGGTCATGTGTCAAGTATGGCAGAGCCGAAGGTGGAGGATGCCTGCTGTTAGCCACTGAGGGGTGTGCGTCGCAACGCGGAATCGAACAAATGAGCGATTTCTAGCTCTGATGTCCGGCCGCTCTTGTAGTCTTCGGGGCAGGCATCCAAGAGGTGGGGGATGCACGGGCCGTACGCACGCGGTCTAGCAGGGGTGTCTGGAACTACAGGCAACACCTCGTCGTGGGGGTTGCGAACATTTACTAAGGGGGAACTTTGAGGTTCTTAGAACAGAAGCCGACGACGTTTAGTAAGAGACAAGTGCACCGAATAGGAAGTGCGTTGCGCAATGGGGAAGCGGTTGATGAGGAACAGTTCGGGCTGTTCTTGGACCAGCAGTCAGCCCTGTGTGATGCGATAATTCAAGAAGCGGTTAAGACCATGGCACAGCTTGATAATCGGTTGACGCTGACTTCAGACTCGATTGTGGAGCCGGATTCAGACACATACTTCCTGGGTTCTCGTGTAAAAACGCGAGACACATTGAGGGAGAAGTTGAGTCGAATGCCGAGCTTTCCTTTGGAGAATATTCAGGATGTCTCCGGAGTACGGCTGGATCTCGATGTGACCCTAAAGGAACAAACGATACTTGCGGAGCTTCTATCTCGAGATCTCATGAAGGCTGGAGCGCGGAAGGTGGAGGTTCGGGACATGCGCGAAGAACCACACTCGGGCTATCGCGCGGTGCACCTGCATGTGATGTCGGAGGCCGGACGTGCGGAATTTCAGTTAAGAACGGCGCTTCAGTCACAGTGGGCAAACCTTTATGAAATGGCAGGAGACTTGTATGGGAGAGAAATCCGATACCTCGAATTCGGCGGAAAAATTCCGGCAGAATTTGAGATTGAGACCCGTGCTCTGCATGAGCTGTCCGAAGTCGTAAACAGAGTGGAAAAGCTCGTCGATATTCTTACTGAGCCTTTCGAAGGCAGCCAGACTGCTAATACAACGCAAAGAGAAGCACGTCAGTTGCGACGTAGCATGTATAAAATGCTAGATAAATTAATCCATGAATTTGAAGAACGTCGAGTTCAACGTGACATGGAGGGAGAATAAACCGATGCCAGCCTATTTGATTAAATACCATCGACCGACAGGGGCACTGGAAGTAACTGAGTACGAATCCCTCATCGAGGGAACCCGTGCTCGCCATAGGCTAGACCAAGTAAATAAGGATCCTGACGTCGAGATTGTGGCGATTGGCGCAAAGAACTTAGAGTCCGTCCGGCATACGCACGCGCGGTACTTCTTCCGCGAGAAGACCGCGCCGCCGTACCCCTTTGTGGCTTAAACACCCGAGCTCAGGCACAACGGAGCACCGCTGGCCTCGGTCGTCGTAGATACCGATGGATCGCTTGCCGACGCCCCCATGCCATACCTCGCACGAGGAATGTGGCATGGGGCGTTGACTTGGGTACGAACTCAGATGTTTCGTAGCGATAATGCATCTTGTTTCTTGGCGGCGATGCATTGGATCGCAATAGCAAGAAGCCCCACGCCTGCACCGATGAGATCGGTGATGACGTCTGGCGCCATCATCGTGAGTGCTGATGCCACAAACAGGATTCGCACAATCGGATTCGCGCGAACCATCAGGTGACCTTCCACTGCAACGGACAGGAGGAGAACACCAATGGTTCCTGTGATTGCAACGAGAATAGCTTCGCCGACTGATACGTCTTGAAGAAGCATTGCTGGGTTGAAGACGAAAATGAAGGGAATGATATAGCCAGCAAGCGACAAACGCATGGATTGGAAACCGGTCTTGACCGGGTCAGCGCCGGAGATACCCGCTGCTGCGAATGCCGCGAGAGCAACGGGCGGAGTGATGTTCGCGAAAAGGCCGAAGTAGAACACGAACATGTGGGCCACAAGCGGTTCAACGCCGAGCTGACCAAGAGCCGGCGCAGCCATCGTTGCGGTAATGATGTAGGTCGGGATCGAGGGCAGGCCCATACCGAGGATGATGCAGGCAATCATCGTCAATACGAGAGACAGCAGGAGGTTTCCTGCGCCGACGGTAACGATGGCATTGGCCAGGGTGACACCGAAGCCCGTGAGAGTGACGACGCCGACGACAATGCCAACAGCGGCACAGGCAATGGAGACAGACACTGAGGTTTTAGCGCCAAGTGCAAAGGAATCCAGAATCTCCAAGACACTCATGCGCGTGGTCTTGCGCAGCTGAGCGACGACGAGAGTGACGATAATCGTTAGGAATGCCGAGAACAGGATGGTGCGACCAGTAAAGAACAGCATGTAGATGAGGAAGACAAGCGGAATCAAGAGGTGGCCTCGTTCCACGAGAACTTCCTTTACTGCTGGGAGGTTGTCACGAGAAATACCTTTAAGGCCTTGACGGGAAGCGCGGAGGTGTACCTGCGCAATGACACCGAGGTAGTAAAGCACAGCAGGAACGAGTGCCGCGATGGCCACCTCCCGGTACGGCATACCCAAGGTCTCGGCCATGATGAAGGCTGCCGCGCCCATAATCGGTGGAAGGATCTGGCCACCAACAGAGGCCGAGGATTCCACTGCGCCGGCAAAGACCGGCTTGTAGCCGACGCGCTTCATCATCGGAATGGTAAACGCACCGGTGGTAACAACGTTGGCGACTGCAGCGCCGTTAATGGAGCCCAGGAAACCAGAGGCTACGACAGCAACCTTTGCCGGGCCACCTTTAGTCTGTCCCGCAAGGGCGAGCGCAATATCGTTGAAGAACTGTCCCATTCCTGACTTTTGAAGCACGGCGCCGAAAAGGACGAAGAGGAAGATATAGGAAGCAGCGACGCCAATTGCCGTGCCGAAGATTCCTTCCGTTGTGAGATAGGAAAAGTTGAGGGTCTTTTCCCAGTCATAACCGCGATGCCGCAGCATGCCCGGCATTTCTCGCCCATACACGGAGTAGAGGAGGAACAGGATGGCAAGTATGGGAAGAGCCCAACCAGTAATTCGGCGAGCGGCCTCAATGACCAGAACAACCAGAATTGCTGCGAAGACGATGTCTAGAGTCGTGGGGATACCGGCTCGACGGACAATGTCCTCGTAGTTGATGAAGACATAGACCGCAGTGGACATAGACGCAAGGATAAGAAGTATGTCGTAGAACGGAATCTTCTCACGGTTGGCCTTCATGAAGGGCGGGTACAGGGCGAAAGCCAGCACCAGAATCATCGCAACGTGTACTGAGCGGTGCACCAGAACTGGTGGGGAACCAAAGTACGCGGTGTACATGTGGTACAGCGACACGATGATCGCAAACGCTGTCACGATGATGTTGACAGGCTTGGAGGCAAATTCCCGCAGACGCGACTCGCGGTCGAACTTCTCTAGAATTTCTTGGGCCTCGGCGGCGGTGGGCTCGGCATCAATGTGGATTCGGCCCTTTTCATCAAGGTCTGTGGCTGAGGTTTGGGCAACATTCGGTTGCTCTGATTCTTTGACCATGGTCTTTCTTTCTGACTATTTATCGATATCAGCTGCGGTTCCGATGAAGGCAGTAGTGAAGGTGCGATGGGGAATCTCGTGTTGCAACAGAACCGGTTCGGGTTGATCCACCAAGAAGACACGTAAAACATGAGCAGTCGCATGGGAGTGAACCCAGTTGAGCTCGTCTATCTCACGATCAATCTTGGACGTGTGGACGCTTCCGCCTTCATTGACCGTGACGCCCTCGAGATCGCTGGGCACACCGGCACCAAACCCCTTGAGATAAACGTCGGTAAGAAGAAGGTGGTGCTCCTCAATCCGGTAGACCTCCCGCCAAGGTTCTTTTTCTACGGAATGGATCCACTCAAGTTCGATGTGCTCGATGCGTGAAGCCGGGGTTTCAAAATAAATGTCGCTGCCGCGAGAATCAGCCACGATCAACCGTGGTTCCTGCGATTTATCTACTGCACGAGAGAAAGCAAAGGGACCCACCACAGTGAGCGCAAGAACGATGACGCCGAGTACAGCGACAAGAGCGAATCGCGAGCGCTTGACCATAGCGGTCCCCATCTAGCTTTATTGTCAGCGGACTAAAGTGCCCCTACTTCCTCGAAATACTTACGAGCGCCAGGGTGCAGCTCTGTGGCAAGGCCATCTTCAATGGACTCCAACGTAATCTGCTTGGCAGCATTGTGGGAGGAGTGGATAGCGTCGAGGTTCTCAAAGAGCGCCTTGGTGATTTCGTAGACCTGGTCGTCGTTCAAGTGCGGGGAGACAAGAAGCTGGTTGGTGATGGAAGCTGTCGGAACATCCTCGGCTTCGTCGTAGGTGCCGCCAGGAATAACGTCCTCGTTGAAGAAGGGGTATTTTTCCCGAAGCGCCTTCATACCTTCGCCTTCGATGGGAACGATGACCACATCTTCGGTGGTGGCAAGATCCATGACGGAGGAGTTCGGGAGACCAGAGGTAACGAAGGCCGCATCAATCTGACCATTCTTCATCTGGTCGATGGAGTCAGCGTAGGACAGGAAGTCCTCGTTGATGTCGTCATAGGACATATTGTGGGCTTCGAGAATCATTTGAGCGTTGAGCTCGACGCCAGAGTTCTGGTCACCAACGCCCACACGCTTATTCTTCAGATCCTCCACGGACTTGATGCCGGACTTTTCGGTGGTCACGATTTGGACGAAATTGGGGTAAAGGGCAGTGATGGCGGTGAGGTCCTTCAGACCTTCCTTATCGGCGAAGGGCCCAGTACCTTCGATTGCCTGACGGGTTGCATCGCCCATCGCGAAAGCAATTTCGGCGTCACCATCAGTCAGTAGCTGAATGTTTTCGACGGACGCGCCGGTTGCCTGCACCGAGGTATCTGCTCCGAGGGTGTCACCAAGCACCTGCGACATTGAGGCGCCAATCTGGTAGTAGGGGCCAGAAGTACCGCCAGCAGCGATGGTCACGAAGTCAACTGAGCTATCTCCTGACGCGGAGTCAGAGTCTGAAGAAGAACAGCCTACAAGAACAAGTGACGCGGCTAAGACGGTTGCGAGTGTTGAGCGGATGCGCATTGTGGTCTTCCTTTTCGGTGCGGATTTTAAGGCCGAGAATTGCGGGTTGATGACAGTCATCACCCGCAAGAGAGAGATGTGCCGTGAAACACAACTTCTTGCCTGAAAATTTAGCAATCGACAGGCTTGCAGGAAGCAAAACTGTGGAATGGGGGTAGCTTTTTCTTTCCGCGTAAGCGTTGAAGGGAAATGGGGGTGGTGTTCGGATTGGCGGGAAGGTCGTCGGCGTGTAATTGTTTTTCTGGCAAAACTCGGCATCTCAACTGCGACGCTGATTTCTTTCGATTTTCTGTCAAAAAATCTGTAAATGACCGGTATATCGCGGTGTTTGGGCTCCTTCGCGAACGGCGCTAGGGAATTCCCGTTGCCATTCTGCACAGTCTCCGTTGCCGTTCTGCAAGGTTTCCATTGCCGTTCTGCAATGCTCTCGTAGCCGTTTGATTACCCCCGTGAAAGCCACGAAAACCACAAAGAGGACACCCCAGCCGTTGTGAAACGGTCTGAGGTGTCCTCTGTGGTGAGGTCTGGGCCGGTGAGTTGGTTTGGTTAGTTCCAGACGGGGGCGTCGCCAAGCTGCAGCTCGGAGTAGCGCGCCTCCGGAACGGTGGCGGAGTAGGGCTTGCCCACGGCCTCCCATTTCTGGTCGGTGTTGCAACGCACGTCCTGGCCGTCGGTGTCGAGCATGGTAAAGCCCCACACCAGCTTGCCCTGCGAGTTCGCCGGCAGCGTGTACGGACCGACCTCCTGGTCAAGCTTCCAGTGCTGTTCGTGCACGTAGGTGAAACCATAGGTCTGGGTCAGCACCTTGGCCAGCTCGCCCTCGCCTTTGATGGAGCCGGAGACCTCGATGGTCTGCGTGCGGGCCTGGGTCACGGTGTGGCTGATCGGCACGGGCTCGTCGTTGCGGTTGGCCACGCTGGTGGCATCCGTCTGCTTGAACCACCGGCGGGTAGCGGTGACGTAGGTGCCGTTCTCACCGGGCGTCGAGCAGTGTGTGCCCGGCTTGAAATCATCATTCCAGCGCTGCGGCAGCTCGAAGTTCCCGCCGAAGTCAGCGGCGTGGGCCACAGGAGCGGCCGCCAATAGGCTGAGCGCGGCGAAGGCGCTCGCGATGGACTTCTTCAGCACGTCTTAGCCCCAATCGTTGTTGTCGCGGGTGGAGACCTCGACGTGGCGCTCCTTCGGCAGGGTAGCGGTGAAGGTCTCGCCGTTGGCCTGCCAGGTGTTATCGGAACCGCAGATGGTCTTCTGACCCTCGAAGTCGGAGACAACCCAGCCGGCGCGCATGACGGCGGTCTTGCCCGGAGCAATGTTGTACGGGCCGACCTGCTCGCCCACCTCGTAGGACTGGGAATCGGTGTAGCTGGAGGAGAAGGTGAAGTTGATCAGATCCAGCAGCTTGAAGTCAACGCCGGCGGAAACGTTCCAGGTCTTGGTCTTGGTTTCCTTGATGGAGCGGGTGACCGGCAGCGGCTCGTCGTTGTAGTTGGAGATGGTCCAGGAACCGGCGGAGCCGTCGAAGTAGGTGCGCTTGATCTTTACGGTCTGGCCGGTGTCACCCGGGTTGGTGCAGTGCTCACCGATGGTGGTCGGGTTGGCCGGGCCCAGGTCACGTGCCGGGAGGGCGTTGGCGGCCGGGGCAGCGATCAGGCCGCAGGCAATGGCCACGGCGGCGGTGGTGGAAGCAATCTTGGTCTTGAACATGGTGAATTCTCCTTGGGAAGTAAAAAGGGGGGATTAGTAGATGGTCTGGGTCGGAACGGGAAGGTTGCGGTACTCCTCCGGGGTGACGTCCTCGGTGCGGGTGGAGCCGTCCTTGCTGGTGATGGTGGCTTCCGCCCAGAAACCGCTGGGAGCGGTGGTCTGCTTGTAGTTGGAGGTCAGGCTGTACTTTCCGTCCTTGCCGCAGTGGATTTCGCGGTAGTTGATGCGGGTCATGGTGGTGCCGTACTCCACGCGCACGCGCTCGCCGGGAGCCAGGTCGATGTGCTCGAGCTCAGTTCCCACCGGCATGTAGGCGCGCTTGACCGCACCCACGGACTCCAGCCAGCCCTTCGGGATATCCCCGCGGTTGCCCTGCCAGTTGGTGTAGGGGGAGTGCTCCGCACCGACGACGAAGTCGGTGACCGGTGCGTACTCGTAGTCGCCCTTGGACCAGTTGAGGAAGTCCGTGGAGTAGCCCGGCTTGCGGAAGGTGGGCTTAACCGCAGTGATATCCAGCGGATACCAGGAGCTATCGCGGCCCTCGCAGGTCTCGCCCTCCTTCGGCCAAGATGGATCGCGCTGCAGGTCCTCGGAAGGTTGCATGATTTCGTCCTTCTTCGGGTCCGCGATCTTCTCCAGGCTGGGGCCGGACACGGAGGTGTAGTTGCCTTCGATGGGCTTGGAGTTCGCGCCCGGGGAGCGGGAGGGAATCTCCATGGCCAGGTCCGAAATGGAGCCATCAGCCTTGATGATGTAGGCAAAGGCATAGCGCTCGGCCGGGCCCTTGCCGCGGATAACGTTGGCACCCGGCAGGTTCTCCAGGCGGTCATCGTTGCAGCCGACGAACATGGAGATGAAGTCCTTTTCCACCACGCCGTATTCCACGCGGAAGGACTCGCCCGGCTTCAGCGTGATGGGGCCGAAGGTTTCCTTCTCCTGCCAGCCGTTGCTCAGCTTCAACCCGATATCGGACTTGGCGGTGGTGTCCCAGCCAGAAGGCATAGCGGCCTTAGAGTTGGCCGAAATCTTGTGGTTGGTGCCCGTTTCCACCGAAGCGGTGTACGGCACCTCCTGGTCAGTGGTGTTCTTGAACTGCAGGGTGCCGTCGCTCAAATAACGGCGGCCGGTTTCTGCGAAGTGCCACTCGGGCGTGGCGTTATCTTCACCTGCTGCGCTGCAGCTCTTGTAAAGGTTTGTGATGGGGTAGGCCTGCGGCATGGGCGGAATGCTGGCCGCCTGTGCCACGGGCGCGATGAAGGCCACGCTCGCCATCGCAGCTGTAGCGGCCAGCGGCGCGAGTGCGCGGAGTCCCTTGATGTGCACCTGGATACCGTCCTTAAAGAAACTCAAAGAATGATGAGGAACTAATTTAATCCTGAAACAATCTTAGGTGTCAGAAGCGCACTCCTAGGAAAAGTAGGGACAATATTTCCTAGGGCTGCCGGGAAGTTAGTGATGTCAATATGGTGGCTGCCAGTGTTTTGACCTTTCGTGCACCATAATTTGATTAACCCTATGTGGGGGAGTCGAAATCTGCGGTTTTCAGTCAAACCTGCTGGCAGCGGGCTTCACTCAGCCCGTTTCCCACCGTGAGACTGAGGGCGCTGAAGGTCCTGTCATGTCCGCATTGCTCACCCTGGGGTGAGGGGTGTGTGGCTGCCGCCGTGGTGGGATTGGGGCCGTGCTTGCCGACGTCCCCTTCGCCCCACTCGCGGTCCTCTCTTATGTAGGTTAAGGCGTGCGTTGGTTGATGCGAAAATATATTCCCATCGGATTGTTAATAATCCACCGCATCGCGAACGATTGGGCAGGTCATGCAGTGCCCGCCACCGCGGCCGCGGCCTAGCTCTGCGGAGCCGATTTCGACGACCTCAATGCCGGCAGCCCGCAGCTTCTTATTGGTGTGCTTGTTTCGGTCATAGGCCACCACCACGCCGGGCTCAATGGCCACGACATTGTTGGCGTCGTCCCATTGCTCGCGGGCGGCGGTATAAACATCCCCGCCGGTTTCGATGACTTCGAAGCGTCCAATGCCGAGCGCCTGGGCGACGACATCGAGGAAGGAGTCGGTGGGCAGTTCGACGTCGAAAGGCGCCGTGCTCGTGGAGGGGTGCAAAACGATGGGCCGGATGGTGTCGACGACCTTGGGGTAGGACGTGACCTTATCGGCATCTAGGAAAGTGAGCACGGTGTCCAGGTGCATCGAGGCGCGGTCGGCGGCCATGCCGGCGATGATGATCTTCTCGGCCGCACCTTCCTCGAAGAGCCGCATGGCCAGCTGGCTCACGCCTTGCCACGTGGTGCGCTCACCCATGCCGACGAGGACGATGCCCTTGCCAATCGGCATGATGTCACCGCCCTCTAGTGCTGCGAGCCCCGGCTCCTCATCGGTATTTCCGTACCAGAACTTAAAATCTGCCTGCGCAAACCGCGGGTGATAGTTGTAGATAGCCCGGGTCAGCAGCGTTTCCTGGTGGCGTGCCGGCATGCGCATGGGGTTGAGTGATACCCCGCCATAAATCCACGCCGAGTTATCGCGCGCGTACTGCGTATTGGGCAGCGGGCGCAGCGCAAAAGCGTCAGGCCCGTAGGCCTCACGCATGGCGTCGATGGTGCCGTGGCCTAAGCCCTTCGGGATTTCGGCGAAAGGTAGCCCGCCGATGAGGAGCTCGGCCAGGCGAGCGTTGGACATCTCGTTGAACCAGTGGCGCAGCTCGCCGCCGATGCCCGCACCAACGTTCTTATCCAGCAGCTTGAAATCCAGGATGAAATCACGCCCGCCCGGGGTATCCAGGGTCTCCTCCAAGAGCTTGTGCATCTCCAACACCTCGACGCCGTAGCTGCGCAGCTGGGCAACGAATTCTGCGTGATGCTTCTTGGCCTCGTCGACCCAGAGGACGTCATCGAAAAGCAGCTCCGCGCAATTGCTCGGCGTCAGCCTCTCGTGTGCGAGCCCTGGCGCGCACACCATGACTTGGTGGAGCTTGCCAACCTCGGACCACACGCCCAGCGGGGGAGTTGTCATCTGCGTGAACCTTTCTTTGCGCGCGGTGAACCGTGTCAGCTACTTGTGTAGTGAGAGGTAGCACCGCAAGGGGTGATTGTGAACTAGATGACAATTCTAAGATAACTTTGAACTTTTTCAAGCTCTCGACAGCGAGGATAAGACCACGTAGGTGAAGGTTTTACGGCTGGGCGCATACTATTGCTCGTAGTTATTCGCACGGCTCAACTAGGCGCATGGCGAGGGGGGCAAGGCGCGCTTGCCGACGTCCCCCTCCGCCACTGCATCATTGCTAGCGCCGACAGGTGGGACATCATACCTGGAAGCTGGGCGAATGCTTCGAGTTGTGTGCAAGCCCTGAGTTAAACGACAGAATGCGTTAGTGAGGGGGCTGGTCTGGCGTGCTGCTATCAGGCTTGTTTCACTTATCCGACGGGGAGGCCTGAAAGCCGCCGTGAGCGGGCAGGAGTGCTAGCTGCCCGGGTTCACGATAAAAGATGCCGCCAGCGGAGAGGCGTCCTGACTTGGCTCACGGTTAGGTGATGAAGGTCACCCTTGACATTGTGGCCTGGAGGTTTGGTGTTGTGGCGGTTATTTTTTCGGCACTAAGCGGGTATCGGCGGGGGTAGCCGGTAGTCTGATTTTGTGAGTCCTTATATTCGCACTGTCAAGACCGCTTCCGGGGCGACGGCGGTTCAGGTGGTGTGGTCTGAGCATCGAGGGTCGAAAAAGCTTCAACAGGTCGGATCAGGACACTCACCTGATCAAGTTGAGCAGCTTAAAGCCCAGGCCCGGCGTCTTATTGATGCAGATCAACTCACCCTTGATCTTGGAGTAGAGCCTTCAGCAAGCAGGGGAACCGCTGATGACCCGGTGCCGGTGACAGCACAGCGAGCTGGTTACTTGTTGGACTGTATTGATGCGTGTTTCAACGAGTTAGGTCTTGCTGTAGCAACTGGTGATGATCAGGTGTTTCGGGATCTGGTGCGCGCTCGGTTGATTAATCCTGGTTCGAAGTTTGATTCGATTGAAACCCTGGCTGAAGTTGGGGTGACAAGCGCAAGCTACGCCACGATTAAACGCCGACTACCTGGCTTTGCTACAGATGCCTTCGGCGAAGGATTAACCCAAGTGCTGGCGCATCATGCAGGTATCGGTCCAGGCACATTCATCTTGTACGACGTGACCACCTTGTACTTCGAAACCGATACTCCTGATGAGCTTCGCAAACCCGGATTTTCCAAAGAGCGCCGTATAGAGCCGCAAATCCTTGTCGGGCTGCTTACTGATGCCACTGGTTTTCCACTACATGTTGGAGCGTTTGCCGGAAACTCGGCAGAAACCCACACGATGCTGCCGATGATCACACGGTTCCAAGAGGCCTACCAACTCGATGAAGTCACCGTCGTTGCTGATGCGGGCATGTTTTCAGCGGCGAACAAACAAGCATTGATAGATGCAGGCCTGCACTACATCTTGTCGGTGAAAACCCCCACCGTGCCTGAGGTGATCGAAACCTGGCGGCGGGAAAACCCCGGTGACGACTACACCCACGGCCAGATCTGGACGCAAGCCTCGGCAAGTGATGGGCGCAAACACGCTACCCCGAATTCGGTGACGCATTACCAGTACTCTCACGACCGGGCTAGGCGCAGCCTGCGCGGAATCAAAGAGCAAGTCGCAAAAGCCAAACGCGCTGTTGACGGCGATATCGCAATCAAGCGCAACCGATATATCGATCTTTCCGCCCCGAACAAGAAGGTCAACTACGCTCTTGCTGCCAAACACCGAGCCCTAGCCGGGATCAAAGGCTATGAAACCGACCTGACCGCTCTTCCCGCTAGTGAGGTTATCGGGCATTACCGCAGGCTATTCAACATTGAAAAGTCGTTTCGGATGTCGAAATCAGACCTGAAAGCACGCCCAATCTACGCCAGGAAACAAGACTCGATCACAGC